>CANSOY010000037.1 GCA_947648765.1 uncultured Clostridium sp. | reverse complement strand
GATTTAGCCAAAACAAATGGTAGTAATACGTTTACTCGTAATCGTATCAATTCATACAATAAAACAAAACTAATCACTGTTTCTGGAGATATTGTATATAACAATAAAATTCGTCCACAATCGAATTTCAATTCTTCTTTGAATAATCGTGTTATCTACAGTAATGGAGCGCAAAACTCTGGAACCAACTTAATGAACCTATTTACTTCTAAGACATATCATATTGGAAACTTAGACTATTCGTATACTGGTGCGTCAATCAGTGCATCTAGCCCATGGAACCGTGCTTTTGAAGTAAAATTGATACCAAACCTATCTGGTTTGAGAGTCGACCAAGAACAAACCGATATCCCAGTTACCAGTATTTCACTAAATCGTAGCAATTTGAATGTAACATCCGCAGACATTGGATATACCTATCAATTATCTGCAACAGTTTCTCCATCTAATGCAACGAATAAAAATGTATACTGGGAGTCTTCTAGACCAAGTGTAGCAACAGTTAATGGTAACGGACTTGTTACTTACCGTGGCGTTGGTACAACAACCATTACCGCTTCTACAGATAATGGAAAAAGTGCAACTTGTCGTGTTACAGTAGAACGTGAACAAGACCGTATCCCGGTTACAAGCGTTTCTTTGAACACAACTCGTCTTGATGTAACATCAGCAGATATTGGATATACCTATCAATTACGTGCTACCATTACACCATCTAATGCAACGACGAAAGATATTTACTGGGAGTCTTCAAACCCAAGTGTAGCAACGGTTAATGGTAATGGGCTTGTTACTTACCGTGGCGTTGGTAGTGCAACGATTACCGCTTCTTCTAATAATGGTAAATATGCAACTTGCCGTGTTACCATCACGAAGGAAGTAATTGAACAAACCAAACCAGAAATTTCAGTAGATAACTATACAACAACATGGACCAATCAAGATATTTTAATTACTATGACCGTAACCGATAGCAAATCTGCCATTTCATTAGTTACCATCAATGGTCAACGTGTAACTTCTAGTAGCAACCGCTATCAATTTCGTGCACAAACCAATGGAACCTACACCATTGAAGCAAAAAATGCACAAGGAAATACCACAACGAAAGTAATTACCATCAACAATATTGATAAGACACTTCCAACCATCAACATTTCTGGAGATAACCAAGTGTATGCTGGAAGTACCATTACTGTAGGAATTCAAGCATTTGACGACGACAGTAAGATTAAGAGTGTTACGGTAAATGGAAAAGAGATGGCAACTGGTAATGGCAGTTTCACTTACCCAGTCAATGCTGCCGGTAGATATACTGTTATTGCAACGGATAACGCTGGAAATAGCCGTACCACCTACTTTACCATTGCAGAAAAAGAGCAAGAAAAAGATGTAACACCACCAACATTAACCGTTACTGGTGCACCTACTTCTTGGACCAATCAAGATGTAGTACTAACCATTCAAGCAACTGATGCTGGTAGCGGAGTTAAGACCGTTACCGTAAACGGAAAAGAAATCTCAATCCAAAATGGAATTGGACGTTACACCGTAACGAAAAATGGAACTTATGAATTTGTAGCAACCGATAATGCTGGCAATACCACTACTTATCGTCTACAAGTTTCTATGATTAACAAAACATCTCCAACCATTGCCAATGTACAAAATAATCATACATATGATGGACCTGTTCGTCCACAAATTGGAGCAAGTGTATCTGGTATCAAATCAGTTGTATTAAAGAAAAATGGTAATATCGTTCCAAATTACCAAATGGGAACTACGATTTCTGAAGATGGAAACTATGAACTAAGTATTACAGACCTTGCCGGAAATACGACAACCATTTATTTTACCATCAAGAATAAAGCAACAAACCCAGGCAATGATGATAACAAGCCAGGCAACAACACCAATACCAACAATAACGGTAATACCAATACGAATACAAATACAAACAACAATGGAAATACAAACACAAATACAGGAAATAATACCAATACAGACAATAACAACACGAATACGGACAACAATAACACAAACACAAATACCAATACGAATAATAATAACTCTAATACGAATACGAATACAAATAACAACAGCAATACAAACACAAACAACGACAGTAGCAACTCTGGTGTAAATGGTAATACAAACTTGAATATTAACAGCGGCAACAAAAACACCGGTTCTACCAACACCAATATTGGTGGAAATAACAAACCAACCTCTACGACAGGAAACTTAGATACAACTAAGACAACTGGTAGAATTCCACAGACAGGTGATGTTTCGATTGTCGATATCATTCTTGTTGCTGGATGTATGTTGTTAATTCCAACTGGTATTGTAACCTTTAAGCGCTATCGTAAAATTAGCAAGTAATCCTATTAAATAGAAAGACCAGAAAAAGAGATTTGTGCAATACGCATAAGTCTCTTTTTCGTTGCTATCTTTTAATCACTTTATATCGTCTCTTTCTTTACTGTATTTTCCTCCATTCTAACACAAAAGCAAGTAATATTCCATTACTTGCCTTTCTTCTCTATACTTTTCTACGGTCAATCACATAGGAACTACCAAGTTTTGTTTTCGCAATATGCTTTACTTGTGCTCCTACCTCTCCAATTTCAAGCGTGCTACGGAACTTGCCCGGCTCTACGACAACAACTCCGATGGAGATCGAAGTAAGTGGAAATTGCTCGACAATTCCTTTGCGGTTTTCTACTTCCATATATCCTCTTGCATTGTCTTCTTCACTAAAGAAACTTCGTACTTCGCTATCGAAATCGTGGATAATTTCTCGACAAACGCTTTCATAATCTTCGTCAGTTACAATGGCTACAAAATCATCTCCTCCAATATGTCCTACGAAACTTGCTACCGAGTTTTTCTTGTCGTTCAAGTGAACATTCTTCATAATTACTTTAGCTGCAAATTTAATGATTTCGTCCCCTTTGAAAAATCCATAGATATCGTTATATGCCTTGAAATTGTCTAAGTCTAAATACAACATACTAAATCTTTCACGGCTACGTAATCTTTTCTTCATTTCTGCGTCAATTTGTACATTTCCAGGTAGTCCTGTTAATGGGCTAACACGTCTGTTGGTATAAAGCAGACGTAACAAATTCTTAACCAAATGGAATAAATATTCGTCGGTTAGCGGTGTAATGAGATAGTATTCAACACTGGTTCTCAATACATCTAGGCAATGCTCTTCTTCATGGCTTGGAGATAATACAATAATTGGTGTAATGATGTTATCTTCGTTTTCACGAATTTTCTTACATAATTCCACAACGTCTTCTTTCATATCTTGTTCGTTTATGATAAGCAAAGTTGGAATTGCATTTAACACATCTTCAATTTCTTCTGGTTTTGCTAAGTGAAAACGATAGTCCTTTTCTGGCTTGAATAAATCCTTTAGTCTTTGTACTAATTCCTTGTTTTCATCGATTACATAAATTTCTTGTATCATTTTTTACTCTCCTTATTTTTCTTATGAATTCTATTCTTTAATACAGTTAGGTCCAATTCTTTTTTTAAGATTTCATTGATTTTATCCGATTGGATTGTTGGGAAAGCCTTTTTCAATCGTATACTTTGTTTATATAAGTTCATCTTTAGTATGTCTTGCTTATGTTTCAATTCTTCCAACGCTTCTTTTAAGGTTTGGATAATTTCCTCGTCCTTGCTTTCTTCTTCGCGAGCCTTTTTGATTTCTTTTATCTTTTCTCGGATATTTTCTGTAATTTCTTTTAGGTAAGCAAATTGTTGATCCAATCCTCTTACTTTTCCATTGCTAATGATAAAGTCTGTTGCAAAGATTGCTAACAGTGCCATATCTCCTGCCATAAGCCAATGGTACGGGATACTAAGGGTTAGGTCTTGTACAAAGGGATGGATTATCTTGATAAAAACAACGCCTAACACTCCCCAATAAAAAGAATTTAATAAACAAACTCTTCCTTGTATGTTACAGAAAGAATGGGAATAATCCCAATATTTTGTATGATATATTTTTTCTAATAGCACTCCTACAACATATTCCCATGCTGTTAAAACAAGAAAGCCCATTAGAAATAGTAAAACAATGTTATTCTCAAAGCCATCTAGGAAAAGAAACATAATCACTGCTCCAAACCCATAGATAGTACAATAGGGACCATGTAAAAATCCGCTATTGATTACTTTTCTTTCAATCAAAGAGCGATAAGTCGACTCTAGCATCCATCCTGCAATGGAATAGATAAAGAAATAGAATAACAAATATAAAATCGTGTTTATCTCCAAGTCTTATTGTCCTCTCTTTTCTATCTGGTGCATTTTCCTTCAAATGTACTGCTCTTTCCAAATTTGTTGGTTACGGTAATGGTAATAATATTTTGTCCAATATCAAGTTCTTGTTCAATGTCTAGTTCTTTTTGGTTTAATTCGCCACTCTCATAACCTCTTCCATTTAGGATATAAGTAATTTTCTTGATTTCCACTGCGTCATTTGCTTGAATTCTAAGTTTCTCACCCTCTTGGGTAACTGCAATTTTCGGTGCTCCTGCATAAACTTGTTGTTCTTTTTCTGCCTTATTTTCTCTTTGGTCAACTGCTATTACTTTTAACGTATTAAATCCTTCCAAACTCTTTATCTTTTCTTGAATTTGTTTTGGCGAGTCTGGGTGCACTTCTACTTTGGTTTGTTCTCCATCATTCCAAGAATACAAGATATGACTAATCGCAATATCGTCTTTGGCTACAATTTTAATATTTCCTTCGCCATCGTCTGCTAGTTCAATCGTTGGGGCAATTAAGTCTTGCCCTTCTTGAATGGTAAATTGTTGCTCTTTTCGTACTTCTTTTCCAATATTGTCGGTTACTCGAATTTTTAACGTGCTATTTCCAATTGGAATTGGCAATACTTCGTTGACTTGTGTTCTGCCCATTCCTTGCAAGGTTTCTTCCACTCCATCATTCCAAGAATAGCGGATTTTATCGATTGGTCTATCGTGTTTAATCTTAACTTTTGCATTCGCACCTTCTTGGGTAATGATAACGGTTGGAATACTTGCATTTTGGTTTTGTTTTTCTGCATTTTTGTTACGGATAAAAGAATAAGTGCCACTTGCGATAAGGAGAACAGCAAAGATAATAAGAGCAAGCGCAAAAAAACGCACAACGTTCTTGACATCGGTTGGTTTTGCATTACTTGTTTTCTTTTTTTCTGGATTATTCTCAGTCGCAAGTATTTGATTCATTCTTTTTTCACCTCTAATTATACACAAATTATATCATAACCCTTTTTCAAAGTAAATAAGAAAAATAGCATTAACGAGATGTTAATGCTATTTTTTTATTTTATCTTAAATTAAGATGTATTTCTTGATAAGGACAACTCCTGAAATTAAGATGGTAAATACTGCAATTCCAGTTGCTACATAGGTAATGGTGTTTCCATTTGCCCCGGTCTTAACCGATAGTACGACTGGTGCAATATCGATATCGTCTTCGCCTGGTACTTTGTTGTTTGGAACGGAGTCAATGTCTGGTGTATTGCTATCATTCTTGTCTTTACTAATTTCTGCTGTATTTACTTTCTCGCCAAAGTTATCTTTTCCGTTAATCCAAGTTAGCACAATTTCAACTTCTGCACTTTCGCCTGGTTGTAATAGCGTATCTTTTAGTTTGTCTGTTACGACTTTTCCGTCTACTTCTTGCCAATCTGGGTTATCTGCTGCATCAAACCTTAGACCTGCTGGGATATAGTCGGAAATCTCAGTTGCATAGCCTGCAATTTCACCTTCATTGGTTACTTTAATCTTGTAGCGGAATTTTACAACTACTTTGTTAATTCTTTTTGCTACAATTTCAACCTTAATTGGAGGTTCTGGATTTTCGTCCCCTGTGTGTCCAGAGTTGATTACGGTTTCTTTTCCGTTATCAACGATAATGGCTTGCGTTACCCATTTTTTCAAAGATAAATCAAAGTATTTTACTTTAATTTTCTCGATGTCTTGGTCATCGTCTTCATCTCTCCACTCTTCTGGTACAGAGTCGTCGTCAATGACTGGGTTTCCATCTTTATCGCTATCGTCTGTGATTTGTGCTTTATTGATTACAATTCGGTTGGAAGTGTTTGGTTCTACTACCTTAAACGTTACTTGCACATCTTTATGGTCCGGTTCTTTCATCGTGTCTGGATTAAATGGTTTTAGCAAGTTTTCGCCTGGTGTTTGCTCTACTTCTTTTGAACGGTAATCGGTTGTAATCTTCACTGCTTTGCTCACATCCGTTGTTACCTTACCATCTTTGTCTATCATTTTCCAACGATAGGTTTTATTGGTTTCATGGTCTGGTAAGAACTCAAGTCCTTGTGGAATATCGTCTGTAATCTCTTTTGCATAACCTGCTTTGGTTCCTTCATTAAATACACGAATGGTGTAGGTAATGATGTTTCCATTTTCTACTTCGACTGGTTCTTTCGTATGGTTATACACATATTTTCCATCCACAATTTGGAATCTTGGTTCACGGTCTGTGATGTTTTTGTCATTTACTTTGGTAATGAACTTGCGTAGGGCTAAGTCAAACCTGGTTAGTTTAATATGCTCTACATCTTGGTCATCGTCGCCATCTCTCCATTCTTCGGTGTCAGAGTCTTTATCGTCGATTGGATTTCCATCTTCGTCTGTGTCTTCGGTAATTTGGGCATAGTTGGTAATAATTCCTTCGGTTGAATTTGCTGCAATTACTTTGAAGGCTACTTTGACTTCTTTATGGTCTGGCTCTTGCATTGTATCTGGTATAAAGGCGTCTAGTAAATATTGTCCTGCTACATTTTCATTTTCTTTGGATAGATAATCTGTTATGATTTTGACCGCTTTTGCTGAGTCATCTGTTTCGTTTCCTTCTGCGTCAATCATTTTCCAACGATAGGTTGTATTGGTTTCGTGATCTGGTAAGAATTGCAATCCCTTTGGAATATCGTCTGTGATTTCAGAAGCATATCCGGGGATATTTCCTTCATTGTACACACGAATGGTGTAAATCACAACATCTCCAGTATCTACTTCAAGTGGTGTTTTATCATGTTCATAGACATATTTTCCATCGATTATCTTAAATACTGGGATACGACTGGTTACATCATTATCTCCAATTTTCGTAATGAATTTACGTAGGGCTAAGTCGAAGTCTTGGATGATTAGTTTTTCAAAGTCGTCATCATCTTCGTCGCCTGGTACATAAGGTTTATCAGTTTCAGGGTCTTTGTAATCTGGTAATCTTTCGTCCGTTGGTAATGTTTTGTTGTCTGGTGTTGAGTCGTCATCATCTCCAGAGTCTGCCGAAATTTCTGCAATATTGGTAATCTTGCTTGGCATATTTTCCACTTTTACTACTTTACATTTGATGGCTACTTCTTTGTATTGTAAATGCGTTCCATCAAATGCTGGGATTAAGTTTTCCTCTGCATCTCTTTCTTCAGATAAGTAATTGGTTACCACAATTCTTGGATTTACTTTTCCTGTTTCTGGGTCTGTATAATACGTCCAGCCTCTTGCTGTATTGAATGAGTCAAGTGGTAAGAACTCTAAACATTCTGGTAAGTAATCCTTGATTTCATTTGCATAACCATCAAATTCGCCTTCATTGTATACACGAAGCATATAGATTACTTCGTCGCCTACTTTGACTGGTACTGGCTTTTTCGAGTGGTTATATACAGCGTTCTTTTGTCTAGTTCCATTAGGACGTAAGTTGGTTACAACTGGTATTGGTTCTCTTAAATAGGTACCACCATCACCAGTATAGTCTGTTTTTCCAACTTTAATAATGAATTTACGTAGGGCTAAGTCGAATACTGGTTTTTGAATGATTACTTTTTCGTAGTCGTCATCATCTTCATCATGGTCGTCATATTCTGGTAAATCTTCGTCTTTTGGTAAATGGTCTTTCTTATTATCTGGTGTAGAATCACGGTCGTCATCTGAGTCTGCTGAAATTTCTGCAATGTTGGTAATTTTATCTGGCATATTCGGTGTTTCGATTACTTTACATTTAATCGCCACTTCTTTATAGTCTAGGTAAGAACCGTCAAATGCCTTGATTAAATTTCCCTCTGCATTTTGTGCTTCCGATAAGAAATCTGTTACCACAATTCGGTTATTTTCTACTCCAGTTGTTGGGTCTTTATATAGTTTCCAACGTCTTTCAGTGTTAAATGGGTCATCTTTCATAAATTCTAAGTTGGCTGGTAAAAAGTCCTTAATTTCATTTGCATAGCCATCAATTTGACCTTCATTGTATACACGAATAACATAGATCACTTCGTCGCCAATTTTTACTGGTACTGGGTCTTTGGTATGGTTATATACCGCAGTTTCTTGTCTGGTTCCATTTGGTGCTAAGTTTGTAATGACTGGGATTGGTGCTCTTGTGTAAGTTCCATCTGCATTTTTGTAGTCAATGCCACCTGCTTGGATAATGAACTTACGTAGGGCTAAGTCGAAACTAACACCTTTTACAACTAATGGTTCAAAATCGTCATCGTCTTGTTGTCCTGGAATATATTCGCCATCTTTCCCATTTCCACGATAATTTGGATCATTTTTGTTTCCATTTGGGAAGTTATTTGGCTGTGAGTCACGGTCTGTTGTTACTTCTTTGTTTTCTTCTGCATCATAGTATTTACTAATTTCTGCAACATTGACTAAACGAACACTTTCTGCTCTTCGTGGCTCTGCTGTAACCTTACAACGAATTACAACAGACTCAGAGTCTAGGGTAGATGTTTTGGTTCGGTCAAATGCTTTTAGGACACGTTTTCCATTATTGGTAATGGTTACGGTTGTTGTTCCATCAGAATTTTTGGTGGATTTCGCCGAATATTTGGTGGTATCACTTACTAACGAGTCAAATTCAATTCCAGCTGGTAAGTAATCTTTAATTTCTGGTGCATAAGCGTCCTTCGTTCCTTCATTGTACACCGTAATGGTATATTCTACATATTGGTCTTTTTCTGTTACTAAGTCATCTTTTCGATGGTTATATTTTGCGGTATCGTCTGTTAAGTTTAACTTAGATGTATCCACATTTGGCTTACGGTTGGTTACATTTTGTCCATTTAATTTGGTAATGTATTTACGTAGTGATAAGTCTAATTTTTTTGGTTCTCCGATTGGTACGGTTACTTCGTCTTCATAGTCAATATATTCTCTTTCTACTTCAACGATTGGTTGCTCTTTGTCTAACGAGTAGTATCTACTATCTCCATCAGCGATTGACCAGTAATAGATATTGCTGTTGATGTAGTTTCCAGAATAGCTAAATGTAATTTGGTTGATGGTGTTATCTACCGGAAATCTTAGGTAGAAGTCTGTTCCATTTTCAATGTATTCACGAATATTTTTATTTTCGTTGACATAGTTATTTCCGTTTTTTACAACAATTTCTGGTGTAATTTTGCCTTTATTGGTGCTTACTTCTGCACTTAGGGAGTATACCGCATCTCTTACTTTGCTAATACGATATGGTCCTACAACATAGTTGTTTCCAACAGTTTGTACCCCAATTCGGCTCTTATCCATGCTAACTGGAATTTGAGTACTTCCTGTGTTATATACATAGTTTGTGCCATAGGTTTCTGCACCTGTTAAGAAATATTGGTAAAGTGTTTCTGCATCTTCTTCTCTCCACTCTCCTACATTTCCTTGGTCGCCAAGTGCAACGAAATCTCGAATGGAGTTAAGCCATACATTGGCTTGTGGGTTAGTTGCTATACTCCAGTATAGGCTACGATAGTTGGCATTGATATTATTGGCAAAGTACCAAATGGCTAACTGTTGTACCACATCGATATCGTCGTCGGTTAAGTAGCAATTTGCTGGGTCAATGCCTGCTGATAGAAGTAGACGATTACGATATTCTGCTGCTTTTTGTGTATCAGAACTATTTCTTGCTGGTACATAGATTTCATTTAGTACCCACATCAATCTTTTATATTGTGTGCTATCAATGGTTGGAAGCGCTGCTCGGTAGGCAGATGGAATGGTACTAGCTTGGTTCATATCAAATTTCTGGGTGTATTCACGATGAGATAAGCCAGACATACTGCTACCCATGTCACCTGTTTGTGCAAATCCAGGTCCACCTCTTAAGCAATATAGGGTGCGACTTTGACTTGCTGTGGAACCAGAACTATTGGTTACTTTGAACTTCCATACTGGTATGGTGTTACCTAGGTATTGGTACCCTGAGTCCCTTTTTGACTCTGGTTTTACCCATAATGAACCTGTCGCTGCCTGTGCTTGACCAGCAAAGATTAGCGATAGGAAAATCAAAATAAGTATCAATACTCCAATCATTCTTTTAAGCTTCATTTTTTCTACCTTCCTTTTCTATAAAAAATCTCTTTTTTATATTACTATCTATTTTAGTAAGTTCTTTTGACTTCGTCAATAGCAAACATTTCCTGGGTTTCCATGTTTTGAAAATCCATAGAAAAGCCAGTTACGGAACTACCTTTTTGAGGTTTCAGCCCCGTATATTACAATTATATTACATTTTGGTAACTTTTTCAATACTTTTGGGGCAAAAAACCGCGTTTTCTCTAGTGATTTCCACATTTTCAGGTTTGTTTTTTCACGCTTTGTTTGCGTTTTATGTAAATTCGTGGTATAATCCGTCTTGAAAGTACTTCGTACTCACAAAAAGGAATTGTGCATAAGAAAGCGATGTGAGGTATATGTCCTATTTTGTAATTGACCCTGAAAATGGCTCTCGCACTTTACTTCGTCAACTTCGGAAGGCTCTTCTCATTGGTTTTGTTTGCAGCATTTTCTGTGGTTTTGTTCTCTCCTGTGCTTGGGCTCATTCCCTTACACTTACCGAGGAACAGCAACAGATGTTAGAACAAGTTGCTTTACTGACCAAGAGCCACGAAAGTTCCGTTGAAGTAAAACTGGAAGATTACCCAATCCCTTTTACCATTCAAAAGGGAGAGATTTCTTCTCCTCCCAGCACAGTTCATTCCTTCTTATCCTTTACCTTTTGTTGTTTCTTAGCAATCGCTCTCGGGATTGTAATCCATTTTTATCGATTGCTTAAGAAACTTATTCGGATTTTGGAGGGATATTTGCAGGCGGAATAATTTTTTTGAAACACGTACTCACATTCCTTTTTGGGGTGGACATCCATGCTGTCCGCCTTTTTTATTTGCATTTTATGTTAATTTATGATATACTACGGCTTAGTACTTCGGTACAAAAAAAGGAAAAAGGATGTGTGCATCATGACACTGAAACGCATTACCGTCAGTAAGGAGAAGGCCACCCGGTTCTTTCTGTGGATGGTTGGTATTCTTACCATCCCCTGCGTTCTCTACAGTGTCTACTTCAATTTCTTCTGGCTCCCGTCGCAGACTTACAGCGCCGCCGAGCAGGAAATGGTAGACGCCATTGTGGAAATTTCGCAGAGGTACGGCGACGAAGCCGGTCAGGTAACCGTAAACTTCCAGCATTTTCCGGAAAAAATCACGATCTTGAACGGAACCGTTTCGATGCAGTCTGACATTCTGGTCCATCGGTGTGTTAATACGCTACTGTTGACCCTTGAAATGTGTGTTCTGCTCGTGTTTGCCACCTGCATTCTCATCGGAATTTCCAGCATTTTTATCCATTATGTGGACGAGGACGAGAAATAGCATTTCCTTTGAAAGGGGGACGGCAATGCCGTCCCCCTTTCTTTTATTTTTGTAATTGTACGTGAAAATCGATATCGTTTCCTTGGCTAGAGGCTTCAATGCTTCCGCCATGTAATTCAATAATTTGTTTCGTAATGGCTAGTCCTAGACCTGCACCTCCCGTTCCAGAGGTTCTTGCTTCGTCTAGGCGATAAAATTTTTCAAAGATTTTTTCTAGTTTATAACTTGGAATTTGATCGCCTTTGTTATGAAAGGATAAGAAAATCTGGTCTTCTTCCTCTCTTGCGACAATCTTGATTTCGGTTCCTTCATAACTATAGTTGATGGCATTTTTCAAAAGATTGTCAAAGGCTCGTGCTAGTTTATCTCCATCTCCCCAGTAGATTATTTGGTTTGGTTTTTCCAATTTGCAAGTTAGATTACGACTTGCCAACATTGGATAACATTCATCTACTAATTGGTCTAACAGATAGGATAGGTTAATTTCCTTGCGGTTGATTGGCATTCGTTGCAAATTAAAGCGGGTGATATCAAAAAATTCGTTGGTCAATTCTTCTAAACGATTGGCTTTATCTAATGCAATTTTTAGATAGCGTTCCTGTGTTTCTTTGCTGATATTTGGTTCATCGGATAGCAAAGTTAGGTAACCAATTACCGAGGTAAGTGGCGTTTTCAAGTCGTGCGCCATATAGACAATGAGGTCATTTTTCTTGGCTTCCGCTTCTTTGACTTCTTTTTCTTTGGAAATGATGTCAACACGCATTTTGTTCAAACGGTTTTCGATTAGCAATAAATCTTCTGGCAGTTGTATTTCCTTTTCTGGTGTTTTTAAGATACTATCCATTGCTTGTGTAATTTGAACAATGTACTTGGAAATCAGGCGGATGGATAGGAAAATAACGAAAAATGTACACGCCAGATAAGCCAGCAATAACAAGGATGTTTTGTTTCTTACCAAGAATAGGTAAAGTCCACGGTCATAGTTGGATACGGTATTGGCTATGTAGTCATTTAATACACCATCAACAAGCACATGGAAAATAAGAAGTCCTAATACAAGACCCCAGATACTTCGCAAGGTTACTTTGATGGCAATGCTGGTTTTTAATTTTCTAATTTCCTTCGTCTCGTTCAATTTTATATCCTACTCCCCATACTGTTTTAATATATTTTGGATTTTTTGTGTCTTCTCCTAGTTTTTCGCGAATACGACGAATGTGCACCATAACGGTATTGTTATTATCTAGGTATTTTTCTTTCCACACTTGTTCAAAAAGTTCTTCGGATGGTACGACACTTCCTCGTCTTTCTCCTAAGTATACTAAGATATCAAATTCAATTGGTGTTAGGTCAATTTTCTGGTCATATACATAACATTCATGTTTTTGTGGTGCGATGACTAGCCCACCAATTTGGATTTCTTCACTTCTATCTTCTGCTCCATTGTATTTCGTGTATCTTCGTAAAGCAGATTTCACACGTGCTACTAATTCAAGCGGATTAAATGGCTTGGTCATATAGTCGTCTGCGCCAAGCGTAAGCCCCGTTATTTTGTCTTCGTCTTGAATTTTTGCAGTGAGCATCATAACCGGAAAACAGTAGCCTTTTTCTCGGATCATTTTACAAATTTCAAACCCACTGGTTTCTTGCACCATAACATCTAAAATCGCCATATCCAGCACTTTTGTTTTGATACATTCGATAGCATCTTTTGCGGTATAGCATTTATATACGGTATAATCTTCATTTTTCAAGTAGACTTCTACTAAGTCTGCAATTTCTTTTTCATCATCTAATACAAGTATATTCATTGGAAACTCGCCCCCAGTTTTCCGTTATAGTATACCATACTTTTTTTGGAAAAAGCACGTAATCTTTGAATTTGTAAGAAAAAGTTAAGATTTTTGTAAGCAAGTCTTAAAACTCTTTTTCTTTTTTTCTTGTATCCTTATTAGCAGAAGGAGGTAATTTCATGAGAATGCAGAAAAAGAAATGGAAGTTAGCACATCCTAGTAGACTTCTCTTCCTACTACTAGTTTGCTTTCTTCTCATTTGTCCTTTTTTCATTTTTCGTCCGAAGCCAAAAGTGCATGCTAGCAGTGCTCCTTTACCCGTTGCCCACAGCGTAAATGAGAACTATGCTGGCGTTGGACAGGAACCTGTTTCCGGCAAAGATGGTTATACCACAACTTTTACGACAATAGAAAAACACCAAAAAACCTATTTGGAATATAAGCAAAATGGTAAATCGTCTTGGGCAAATTCGCCATATTGGGGTGGTACTATGAGTGATAATGGTTGTGGTATTACCGCTCTTTCCATCATCTTGAGTGGCTATGGGAAGCATGTTACTCCCGAAGATTTGCGCAAGACCTATGCGCCTCACCTAGATAGTAATGAGATTCCGTCTGTTCTTCGAGGTTACAATATCTCGTGTTCAGAGATTTACTATGCTGAGCGCTATTTTACGAAGGATTATTTGAAACAGCATTTGCTTACGAACAGACCGGTTCTGATTTGTGTTTGGACACAGAATGGTGAAAATATTTGGACAACTTCTTCGCATTATCTTGTTTTGCTCGCAACAGACGGATTCGACAAAGTATATGTGTCGAACCCAAACGGAGAAGATAATACCCCCAAATGTTCCGCTTGGTATTCGTTTGATGATATTACTCCTTATATTGCGAAAGCGTTATTCATAAAAAGCGACTAAGAAATTGGTCGCTTTTTATTTGCGAAATTTTGTCGAAGTTTTGTTCAAAAATTTGTTTGTTTTTTATTGAATTTCTACTCCTACTATGGTATAATTTTTGTCTATCGGAGGTTATCTATGACAAAAGAATTCGAAAAACAGATTATTTGTATCAATATTGACGACTCTGGTAAATTGGTAGACGGAGAAAAAGTTTCTATTTATGCTGGATTAGTCTTCACTTCAAAGCAAGAAAAGGATAAATTTATTACACAATATAGAAGTATTGTTCAAGATATAAAATGTAAGTATTGTAAAAAGAATATTCTAATTTGTTCTTCTAATTAAGTCTTGTCCAGAATTAAAGCATAATATGCTAAAGCCAAAACATAATAGGCAACTTATGAATTATATCCGAAAATATAGTATTTTAAGTTGTATTATTAATAATGATAAAGTCTATCCCAATATAAAGGCGGATACGGCATCTCGCGGAAGATTTTTGGACTATTCTTTGAAATTATTGATTAAGCAAACTGTTAGGGGGTTAATTAAGGAAAATCGTATTGACCCTAATTTACCAATTAAATTAGTGATTAACATTGATGAACAAACAACGAAAACAAATGGCTATTACAATTTGAGAGATGGTATCATAGAAGAATTAAAGTATGGAATATATAACTACAACTACTCTTCTTTTCACACTCCTATTGTAAATTCTGATTTAGAGGTCCTTGTACATTATCAAAAATCAGAAAAAAGTTATTTAATTCAGGCTTCTGATTTAGTTGCTGGAACCGTTAGAAGACTTTATTTGAACCATATCGAAAATGCTCTTGAATTTCTAAAACAAATTGAATTTGTAAATTATCGCATCTTTCTACCATAAAGAAAAGAGACTACGAAGTAGCCTCTTCCCAACTAGACTGACGTACTTATCATACGCTTAATTTTCAAAATCAGTATCTAGCTATCGACCAAACAAAGGGGTATTCCCTTCTGGTATTGTAATTGTAACATCTTTTTCATATAAATGTCAACCATTACCTTCATATTTTGCTCAATTTCTAATTGATTATCCAATCCCTAAAAGCATAAGTTTTAAGACTAATACAATCCCACTAATAACAAGGAAGTCTATGATTGAAAATGCAATAATAAAATATAGAATTGTATCAGAATTAAAATAATTTGTTATTTTTCTTGTAATTTTCATAACTAATAATCCAATAAAGA
>CANSOY010000036.1 GCA_947648765.1 uncultured Clostridium sp. | reverse complement strand
AGAATATATTGCTTACCAAGAGTCACTTTCATATAAAGAAAATGGAAAAATTAAAGTTATTCTAAGTCTATTTACCATTGAGCAAAAAGAAAAGATTGAAAATCTATTGCGAAAAAAATTCCAACTTGCAGAGGATGAAACAGAGGTTATTTCATATTTATTGGAAAAAAATAAATTACAGATTTACTTTGATGGCATCAACGAAATTAGCATTTCCGACCCGTTTGAAAAACGAGCATTTTTACAAGAACTAGAGGAATTTATCATAGCCAAAGAAAATGCCAATGTAAAAATGATTGTAACTGACCGAGATAATGACGAAGTATCCATATTGAACCATTATCCAACCTTCCTTATCCAAGGAATGACAGAGCAAGATGTAAACGCATTTATTGAAGGAAATGCTAGTCCAGATAAAGTGGAGAAGGTAAAACAAGTATTAGCAGAAAATCCAGAACTGATGGAAGAAATGACACATCCCATCCAACTCAAAAATTTCATTACCATAATCGAGTGTAACAAGCCAATTCCAGCAGATCCAGAGGAATTAGCAGAAAGTTATCTAAATGCCATCATTGACCGTGAAATAACCGAAAAGAAAGAAAAACTAGCACCATATATCCATGATGCTTTAGTCTATCTCGTACAAAAAATTACACAAAAACCAGACTGGACAGCAAATTGTCCAACCAGTTATTTCAAGATAATGGAGATTTTTCAAGAGTTTGCGCAAAAGAAACAAGTGGACATCGATGCAGAAACATTCTTAAATCTCCTTCAAAAAATGGGAATTTTGAAGGAAGTGGAATTTGAAAAATATGCCTTTTCAGACGAAAAGTTTTTCCATATCTATTATTATGAGGCAATTACCGAAGAATAAAGGAGAAATCAATGTTAAGCAAAGAAATACAAGAAACCATTTTAACACAAATTACATGGATTTATGCAAAAGCCCAGCCAGCCCTTTCGGAAGAAGATATTCGCCAACGAATTGAAATTTTTGCGATGATGTTATCGTTTGCAAAAGAGTGTCCGGCAAAGCCATTGCAAGCAGTAGAAAATGAAGTGTTTCAAGCAATGGAAGACTTGCAAAAGGCACGTGCTTTTGATGCACTCAAAATCCGCCTAATTGAACCTTGTCTTCGTCTACTTTGCTATGTGATTGACCCCGAGAAATTTCAGGCGAAAAAGATAGAATTAGCGTTACTTGGCAGTCTATATGGTCGACTCGATGTTCTTCAAACCAAAGGAAAACCAGAAAGAGAAGAATACTATACCATTTTGACACGCAAAACACCAGATGGTAAGCCATTAGACTATACTGATGCACGCCATCCAGAAAATGTGTTAAAAGAAAATGTAGAAATTATGCCGTTTATCAAAGCCTATTGTGGTAGAAATACGATTGTCCATTCACAAGGTACGCCAGATGAGATAGAACGCTTTTTGTGTATGGTATATACCTTGGTTGAAACAACGTACCAGTCAAAAGACATTATTCTCAATCGATATCTACAAAAGGAAATTTCTTGCGTAGGATATAGCAACAAATTATTGGCAGAGTATGAGAACAAAACAAATGACCATTTTCAATACATACCACTTCAAATTGAAACCGTGGAAAATGATGCCTATGAGGCATTACAAGGAAGATATGACGAAACGGCTACTTTTGAAGAAGTAAACCGAGATATGAGAGCAGGAACCATCCTATGGCGACCAAAACAAGTCATGAACAAGGTAAAAATCATTGGGTTTGCTGGAATGGGAAAAACGACTACCATCGAGCATATTATCTACGAAGAAGTAAAAGAGTTAAAGGCACAGAATTACCAAGGGAAAATCCCAGTGCTAATTGAAATGCTACAAGTAGAACAAGACACAAGTGAATATACAATCGAAAGTCTAATTGCGAAAAAATTAGGAACCAAAACCACTGCCATTGTTACCAAAATGTTGCAACAAAATATGCTAAAAGTTTACCTTGATGGTATCAATGAAATCCGTATTGTAGATGAGGGAGAAAAAAGAAGATATTTAACCAAGATAGAGGAATTTATATTAGCATATCCAGCCTTAAAAGTAGTCGTAACGGACCGAGATAGTAACGAAAAATCTGTCTTAAACGATTATCCAACCTTTGTTTTGCGAGGGGTAACCGAGGAAAAGATTGCTGAATTTATAACAGGAAATACGGATAAACCAGAACTTGTGCAAGCGAAAATCCAAGAAGCCATGGAGAAAAATCCAACCTTGGTGGATACTTTACGAAACCCTTTCGTGCTCAAAAATTTAATTCGTATTGTGGAGTGTAACAAGCAAATTCCAGACAATGAGGATGATATCGCAGAAGCCTTTTTGAAGGCGATTGTAGAGCGTGAACGAATTTTGAAAAGAGATTATAAAGCACCGCATATCTTGCGACTTCTCATCTATATCGTAGCAGAAGACACCAAGCAAAAAGATGGACAGATTGATGGAAACATTTTGCTCAGCTATTTTGAACTTTGCAAAATGCAAGATGCGTATTGTGACAAATACAAGAAGACAGACCGATGGGATAATGACGAAATGCTAGAGTTAATGGTAAAATTAGGAATTCTAAAAAAGGTAGATACTGAAAAATATACCTTTACAGACTCTCGCTATTATAATTTCCTATACTATTCAGCAGACGACTTAGGATTACTCTAGAAATGAGGAAAAGAGGAAAAATATGACCAAACAAGAGATAGAAGAACAATACCCCAAAATTGCAAAATTAGTTTGGGCAATCCAAACACCAAACCCAGAAACAATCGGAATATATACTTCTAAGATAGAACGAGAGGGAGATTTTGAAAAGCTGAGCCAATGGATACGCTATTGGGCAAAAGTAGACTGTTTGCAAGCTGTGGTTATCTTCAACAAACTGAAAAAAACGGGAGCAGTAGAAAAAGAAGAATTAAAGCAAATCATCCTAGACGAAATGACACACGCTCGCAATCTAAAAACAAGACTATTCTATATTATGCTTGCTTTTCTGTACTTTGGGGATTATGAAAAAGTAAAAGACATCTACCAATTTACAAAGTATAGGGCAGAAAAAAAGTCAGAAAAAATCCTAACGGCACGTACCATGGAAGAAATCAATGTTAGGCTCAAAAAATACCTTTGTATGCAACAAAAATGTACATATGTTTTTGTAGACTGGAACGATTATTTCCAACTAGCACAAGCCTTAGCACAAATTATTCCAGCAGAAGAAGAACAGCAAAAAAGACAGATTTTACAAGAAATCATCCAAGAAATTCAAACAAGATTAGATTTATGGGAAAAAGAAAAAATCACCATCTTAAAAGTGCTAAATGCCTTGCAAATCGAAAGTCAAAAAGAAGTGCTATACATCAGCAAGAATTGTGAAGCTATGGTACGAAAGATACTATATAAAACGCAAAAAGAGATGGAAACAGAACAAGAGGAAGACAAGAAAATTGCCCAGCAGGAAATAATAGATATGCTATCCTCAAAATTAGAGACTCTATTGCGAATTGTTGCAATCGAAGAAGAACGAACGATTACGTGGTTAAGACAAAGGACTGAAAAAGAAGAAGAAACTGAAGAACTTGTTTCGGTTGCAGAACTTGTAGAAGAATTAGGAGAAAAAGAGCAAAGTTTACGAGAGTATTGGAGCCAATATTTTTCAGAAACAGAAAAAAACAAAGCGAACATCTTTTATCAAAAGAGTAGAACAGCACAAGAAATGTTATACCAAATGTATGTACCACAACGTCTATTAAGTACCAAAAAAATAGAAAAATGGTGCGAGTTTATTCAAAGAGTGGAAACCGAATTTGGCGACTTTCTATCCGAAGAAGAAAAACAAGAAATAGCAGTGCTACTGCACAAAATGGAAGACCTAAAAGAAGAATTATTAAAGTATAAACGACAAACCATAGAAACCAGACTACCACAAATTCAAGAAATGTATCAAATGCTCTATCAAGTTACAAAAGCAGTCTATCAAAAGGGAAATATAACTCTTACGAAAGTTATGGAAGAAAAAGAAACGATAGCCAAAGAAGACTATGAGCAAATCCAAAAAGTGCTAACTTTATTCCAAATTCCCTACACATTGCTTTATTGGAAATACCCCGAAAATGTAGCAAATCAGACATGGAAATTGCAAAAGCAATTTGAAGCAATCGCTAAAAATTTAAGGAACAAAGCAGCCGTTTTCCAACCCTACGGCTTAGATTTTCTACATACTTCAGAAGAAGGCAAACAAAAGAAAATCAAAAAAGCACAACGAGAAATGTTAGAGGCTAATCGTCAAATTATGTGCTTCATCTTGGAGAAAAAACCAGAATTCCAAAATGAATTAAAGAATGCAGAGGAGAAAATAGAAGAACTACAAGTTATCTTAGAAAAAATTAGTCAGACACAACAAAAAAAGATAAACCAAGAAATTCCACAAGAAGGAAGTATCATTGGCAAAAAATACTATATCGACTGGCTTCGAAGCCAAATACCAGAATTAGAAGAAAACCAAAAATCCTTTGAAATGGAAGCCTTGCAAGACAAACTAATCGAGGTGCTATTAAGAGAAAGCAATTATTCTCTCATTTTTCAATATATTCATGTGTTGCAACTCTGTGGAGATTACGAAACGATCCATCCAAAAGTAAGGCGTTTTGCCTTAGCCAATAAAAATGCAAATCGAGAAATTATCCAAAAGATAGTACAAGAATTTATCCAACAAGGCGAAACCCATCTTGCGTTTGAATTTTTAAGACGTATTGGGGTCAAGAACTATTTGGAATATATGCCACAGGAGATTAGCGTAGAAGAAACGATTGAAATTTTAAGCAAACAGAACAATACACTTGGAAATCTCTATGTGCAAAAGCAACTCTTTTTTGGAAAAAATCTTAGAACCACGAATGATTTACTCCTATGTACAAAAGAGTGGATACAGTATTTAGAAGAAACAAGAGAAATCCAGAAATCAGAACTTGTTCATGAAATGGTACTAATTTTAGAATTGTTAGAAAAAGACCTTCTTTTGCTACAAAATTCTTTTGTGCAAGAAAAGATACAACAGTTTACGCAAATTTGCCAAGAAAAAAACATTTCCTTACGAGGGGAATATGCTATTTTATTACTGGTAAAAGTATTAAATCAAATCCTAGCAAGCCCGATCTCAGACGAAGAAAAACTTACCCAAATCCAGAAATTACAAGTTCTTAATCAATTTGCATATAAACGAGAAGAAATATATCCGTTCCGCTATTTACAAGATACTATTTTCAGTACTAAGAAAATTGAAGCAAAAAACTTGTATCAAGAATGGATTAAAACGGTATCCGCCCAAAATGCTCAAATAGCAGTTGACCTATACATGAACACGCATTGGAAACACATTATTCACCTAGAAGATTTATTACAAGCACTCGAGCAGAAAAACGCAAAGGAAGTTGAAGCATATTTTGCACCATACATCTTTTACGGAAAAATAAAACCGATAAAAACCTATTTCCGTTTCAAAATCCAAAATGTTAATGTATTAAATCGAACACGTCTTTCAAACAATTCGTTCCTACAAGGAGAAGACTATCGAACGCAGACATTCCAAGCCAAAATTTGTGGATATAGCAGTATTTATCACGAAATCTTAGTAAAAGATGTTTGTGCAGTAAGAGATACAATCATTGAAATGCCAGAAAACGAAGAAAAGAGCGAAGAAACCAATTCAACACTTGCTGAAATACCAACAGTTCTATCAAAAGAAGACGAAAAAACGTATCGTATGTTAGAAAGACAATGCAAACAAATCCAAGATATGGAAGAAGACGAGATCGAGGTGTTGAAATATCAAGCAAAAGAAAATCCATTTTGTTTTGTTCACTGGGATGCCATCAAACGAAACAATTATTGGAATACACAAAAAAATCTAACGCGTGTAAAAGCAATCCAAATGCAGTTGGACAAGGAGATTGATGGCGGAAAAGGCTCTTTCCAACAAATGTATCAAGAAAGGTTTTTCGAAATTTACCAAGAATTGTTGGAACAAGGAAAATTGTCGGAAAAATCGCTGGTAGACCTGTATATGAACACAATCTCGCAATATCTTATTCCACTTGAAGACTTTATCCGTTTGCTCGTAGGAAAAAGACAAGGAATAATAGACCTATCCAGTCTATTCCAAGATTATCCAATCCTATTCAAAACCATACAAAATGGGAAAATACAAGACCCACTGCTCCTCAAAACAGGGAACTTATATGGAACCGAAGAAATGTTTTTGTCACTCTTTATGGACCAGATAAAATGTATGGTTGGCAAAATCCAGTCCTATAATGCAGAAACGCAAAAAGTTCAAGTCGGTCAAATCGAATTGATAAAGTTCCTAGTTCCGAGCAAGGAAAGTAACAGATTAAAACAAATTTTAGGCAAATACCGAGATACAAGAGATTTTTCCGTACTAGAAGAATTGAAAGATTTAGCGGTAATTCCAGAACTAATGAGCAAAAGTAGTATGGAAGTAAGCGAAAACCGCTTTATCATAGCAGAATTAGAGGCCCTAACAAGAAATATTGTATCTTTGTTGTTAGGTCAGCCAGAACAATTACAGAAATTCTTGCAATTATTAGGCAAAAACAACTATTTTGTATGGCGTGAAAAATATGGTATTACAAAGCATTTTGAAGCAAAAGATGCAAAACGAATTTTCCTTGAGCAAGCCAAAACAGCAAAACCATCCACTATGCTAGATTGCTATCAGAATACGTACTTGAAATATGTTTTTGGGCTAGAAGAACTCGTGCAGGCTTTCTTGCAAGCAGAAAAAATCCCACAAGATAGCCAAATTGATGTAAGCCAATATCGAATTTCAATAAAAGGGAAGATAATCGCAAAAGAAGAAACCTATTGGCTATTCGACTGTAATACTGCCTTTTTTGCTAACTTGCCACCATTGAAAATTCGAATACCAAAAGAAAGCAAACTGGAAGAAAATATACTTATTCAATTACAAGTTCAATCCTATGACCGAATTTATCATATTTTTTCTTGCCAGCCAGTTACCAAAACCGGTTATGCTAATTATGAAGAGGTTTATGTAAGACAATATATGGCTACTGTTCATACCATATTAAGAAAAAATCCAACTTTAACAGAGATTTTTCAGTTCTTACAGACAGAATATATGCAAAGTAAAAATTATTGGATTTACCGAAGAATAGAGGATAAATGTTATTCGCAAACGGCAGGTATTATCCGAAAACATACAAAATATTGGAACCAAACCATTCAGAAATTTTTACAATCGAAAATTGAAAATGGAGAACTAAATGCACAGACACTAAATGAGGTCTTTCGTATCTATAAAATGGGGCTTCTCAAACATTCCTTGCGACTAAAAGCGTTTTTAGAACAATGTAGTCCAATTTTGAATACCATGGAAGATGGTTTGCAAGAAGAAATTAAATTAACCGTAAATGCCAAAAGCGAGAACGGCTATCAGGTATATTTTCCGAAATATCGTATAATTATGGATGCAAAAGTAAAAGATTGCACCGAAGAAATTGGTGTTTCCCAAAGATATCGTGCAAAGATTTTGCAATATGACACAAAAGAACAATGCGTTATTTTACACCATTTGAGGAAACCAAAGGTATTCCAAAATACAACACTTTTTACAATCGCACCAGAAATGGCAGAAGACTTGCCAGTGATAAATGAAACCATACCACCAATGCCAGAGGATATTTCAGACAAAGAAGAGGAACTGAAACAATATCTTGTTACCCAAAAAGCAGAAATTCAAGAAAGTATTGAAAGAGCAATAATTGGATTCTCTAGTATTGAGAAAATGAAAGAGCGAGATGAACTAAGAAAAAAAGGACAGCAGTTACAAGAAAAAATTGAAAAATCTGTAGCGTTAAAAGAAGTGTTAGAAGCGGTTTATGGTTTTGCAAAGTCTATGATAGAATATCAAGACTTAGCAGTAAATGAAACAGGGGAAATAACTAGCCTAGAGCCACTTTGCTTAGAAGCCAAAAAATGGGGCGTGGAGATTTCTTCTACATTAGAACATGAACAGGCGAAAAAACTTAACTTCCTTCGCCCTTTTGTTAAAACAGAAATAGCGGAAGTAGTAGCAAAATTACTACAAAAAAGAAAAATATACTTAAGTTCTTTTGCTTTCATGAAATTAGTTATGTAAGATTTTTGCAAAGAAAGATCAATAATCGGACTCTCATAAAATTGAAAAAATCATTTGTCAAATAGAGAAACGAATGGTATAATGAAAACAGTAAAATTTTAAGAAATGAAAGGGGAAACTATGAAAGATAAGAAAAAAATAATCGGAGTGATTGCAATTATTGTAGCAATTCTAGCCATTGCCGTAACGATTGGAATGTATTTCTATCGCAATGCAAAGCCAGAAGAAAAGAAAGAAACGGCAAAAGGAAGAATTGAACTAATTGTAACAGACCAAAACAAAGTACCAGCTAATGAAGCAGCAACCTTTGAACTTAAACAAGTCTTTTCGGAGGATAACAAGCAATCTGTAATGGAAATAACACCAAGAAAAGATGGAGTAGTAGATTTTTATGATGTACCAGAGGGAGAATACGAATTAGAAATTGTAAAGGCAAAAGAGGGATATACTTTCGCAGAAGATAAGAAAGTACAACAGTTTCACGTAACAGCAAATCAAATCAACACAATTAACTGGTCTTGCACAAGAGAAGGAAGATTATTACAGGTAACGACTGTGGACAAAGAAAAAAATCCAATTCCAGATGTTAAAATTGACCTCTATGACAAAGAAGGCGTTTATATGCTAACTGGCAAAACGAATGCAGACGGAAAGACCTATTTTAACTTAGAAGAAGATGGAGAGTATTATTTCCAACTAGATAAAGACTGTGAAAAAGCAAAGGAATATCAATTAGACGAAACTTTATATAAAGTTACAATAGATGCAGAAAATCCAACTTTTTCAACAACAGTAGTAAATGAAAAAAGATAAGAAATAGAGGAAAGATCAAGCAAGTGGTCAAAAAATGGCTACTTGCTTGATTTCTTTACTACCAAAAAAGCAATCATTGGTTTTGCTAGTATTGACAAAATAGAAAACAAATAAAGAAGAATTTTTTTCTTCGTTATTTATCTAAGTAATAATAGGTTCCATCTTACGTAGATACCAAACAATGGAGTTTGGAGAAGTCTTTTTTGACTAGAACACCATCACAAAGTGTACCATCCTTTTCAGACCAAGAGATTTCGCCGTCTGTTATATGAATATCCCAAACGGACTGGTCTTCTTGCAAAACGATGGTTGCTTTGTGCAAAGAAAGATACGTAATAGCCCTCTTATCTCGACTTACAAAATCATTTGGTAGATATTGTTTCGCAATTTGAAATGCCTCATATTGTGAAACTGGATACTCTGGAGAGCGGTCTAGGCTATCTTCAAAGGAAACCCAGTTATCTAAAATGTCGTCATCGGAGTCAACTTCTTTAGGCTTGGAAAATAATTTTTGAAAAAAATTTGCCATAAAAACCCTCTTTTCTAATGGATTGGATAAATCCATCATAAAACAGAAAAAAGCATTTGTCAAATAGAGAAAAGAGTAGTAAGGTAGAAACAGAAAAAGTTTGAGAAGTGGAAGGGGAAGTTATGAAAGATAAGAAAAAAATAATTGGAATTATTGCGATTATTGTAGCAATTCTAGCCATTGCTGTAACGATTGGAATGTATTTCTATCGCAATGCAAAACCAGAAGAAAAAGAAGAAACCAAAAAAGGAACGGTTGAACTTTTTGTAAAAGACCAAGAAAACTTTCCAGCAAGGGCAGCTATTTTCCAATTAAGCCAAGTTTATTCGGAAGATAATAAACAAAAGATAATGGAAGTAACGCCAGGAGATGATGGTGTTGTAAATTTTTATGATGTACCAGAGGGAGAGTACGAACTAGAAGTAATAGAGGAAAAAGAAGGATATACATTTGCAGATAACAACAAAGTAAAACGTTTCTATCTAGCGGTAGGCAAAGGAAAAACAATTACTTGGCCTTGCAAAAGAAGTGTTGGACTTTTAATGGTAACTGTAGTAGACAAACAAAATACACCAATTAAAGATATGGAAATTGAACTAATTGGAGAAGACGAATATATAAGACAAACGGATACGACGGATTCAGACGGAAAAGCATATTTCCATATTCAAGACGAGGGAACTTACTATTTTAGACAAAATCCAGACTGTGAAAAAGCAAAGGAATATGAATTAGACGAAAGTCTTTATAAGGTAACGATTGATGCGGAAAATTTAACGTTTAACAAGGATTTTATCAATACCAGAAAAACAAGTGAAAATGAGTAAAGAACAAGCAAGTGGTCAAATTGGCTACTTGCTTGATTTACTTTTTCTACCAAAAAAATTAGAAAAACGTTACAAAGTGAAAAATATATGATATAATAGTCCAAAAGAGATGGAAGGAGAGAGATTTCCGTGAAGAAGATACCAAGCAATGTAAATACTATTCTTGACGAGTTCGTGAATGGTGTAAATGAGATATTAGGAAATAGAATGAAAAAAATCATTTTATATGGTTCTTATGCAAGAGGGGATTTTCAAAAAAACTCGGATATTGATATTATGATTTTAACAGATTTAGAAGACGACGAAATAATAGAATATCGAGATGAAATATGGGATTTTGCTTATGACTTAGAATATAAGTATGCCTTTGATATTACTTTATCTCCATTAGTAAAGAATATCGATAAATTTAACTATTGGCTAGAGGCAATGCCTTTTTATATCAATGTTCAAAAAGAAGGAGTGGTGTTGAGTGAGTCCTAAAATATCAAGAGAATTAGCAGAGCATCGATTAGAACAAGCAAAGGAAGAAGTGGTGGCTTGTGAAGCATTATATGACTTAAAGTTATATAAATCTGCCAATAACCGAGCATACTATTCAATTTTTCATAGTATTAGAGCAGTATTAGCATTAGAGCCAATCGATTTCAAAAAGCATAAAGATGTTATTGCTTATTTTAATAAAAACTACATCCATACAGGTGTGTTTCCAAATGAAATGGGCAGAAAAATTGCGAAAGCAAATAAGATAAGAGAAGATAGCGATTATGTAGATGAGTTTATTGTCAAAGAAGAGGAAACGAAGGAACAATTAGATACTGCCAAAACTTTAATCAAGTTAGTAGAACAATATATTATGAAGAATGGAACTAATAACGAATAAGAAAAATAGGACTACTTTTTGTAGTTCTATTTACTTTTTCTACCAAAAAATACTTGACTAATTCTACATCTTTGATATAATTTTCCCTGTGAAAAAGATATAACTATATCTCTTTTGAATAGTAATACCTAATAGAGGTGAAAATTATGTTAAAATTTACAAAAATGCAAGGGCTAGGGAATGATTATGTCTATATGGACTGTACACAGCGGACAAGAAATAAAAGACATACCATCTCTAGCTCGTTTTGTGAGCGACCGTCATTTTGGAATTGGGTCAGATGGACTTATTTTAATCTGCAAAAGTGAGATTGCAGATTTCAAAATGAGAATGTTTAATTATGACGGAACCGAAGCAGAAATGTGTGGGAATGGAATTCGTTGTGTGGGAAAATTCGTTTATGATAAAGGCTTAACGAAAAAAGATGTGGTGCTAATCGAAACATTGGCTGGAATTAAGTTGTTGAAATTGCAGTTTTCCAATGGCAAGGTAAAAACGGTTCGTGTGAATATGGGAGAACCAATTCTAGAACCAGAAAAAATACCAGTTACACCAGCAAGAGAATTAACCTTATCTGCACTGGACAAAACATTTTCCTTTTCATGTGTATCCATGGGAAATCCACACGCGATTACCAAAGTAGAAGACGTGGCTAATTTTGATATTGCTTCCTATGGACGTATCTTAGAAGTAGACAGCCACTTTCCCAAAAGAACCAATGTGGAATTTGCCCAAATTATGGACCGCAACCATATTAAAATGCGTGTATGGGAAAGAGGAGCAGGTGAAACATTAGCCTGTGGTACAGGAGCCTGTGCAACGGCTGTGGCTTGCTTTTTAGCAGGAGATACCGAGCGAAAAGTAGAAATCGAGTTATTAGGTGGAACCTTAGAAATTGAATGGGATGAAGAAAGTAATCTTGTATATATGACAGGTCCTGCTGTTACCGTTTTTGAAGGAGAAATCGACGAACAGGAGGCATACCATGACTAAGATTAACGATAATTTCTTAAAGTTAGAGCAAAGTTATTTATTTTCTAATATTGCCAAAAAAGTAGAGGCATTTCAAAAAGAACATCCAAACGAAAAAGTCATTAAATTAGGCATTGGAGATGTTACAAGACCATTACCAGAGGCTGTCATATCTGCGATGAAAAAAGCGGCTGACGAGCAAGGAAGAACAGAAACCTTTCGAGGCTATGGACCAGAACAAGGCTATGCTTTCTTACGAGAAAAAATAGCGGAAATGGATTACCGCCAAAAAGGCATCCAAATTGATTTAGACGAAATCTTTGTATCCGATGGTGCAAAATGTGATACTGGTAATATTATCGATTTATTTGCTCAAGATAATATTGTAGCAATTACAGACCCCGTCTATCCAGTTTACCGAGATAGCAACCTAATGAGTGGTAGAGAAAATATTATCTATTTGCCAACAACAGAAGAAAATAACTTTTGCCCAGAATTGCCAAGTGAAGTTCCAGATATGATTTATCTATGCAATCCAAACAATCCAACTGGAACAGCAATGAAAAAAGACGAAGTTGCCAAATGGGTAACCTATGCGAAACAAAACAAAGCTATCATTTTGTATGATAGTGCCTATGAAGCATTTATTGAAGAGGAAGATGTGCCAAGAAGTATTTACGAGATAGAAGGAGCAAAAGAGGTTGCCATTGAGTTTCGTAGTTATTCCAAAACAGCAGGCTTTACAGGTATTCGATGTGCCTATGCAGTTGTACCAAAGAACCTTTGCGCCTATACCAAAGAAGGAGAAACTGTTTTCTTAAATCCTTTGTGGAATCGTAGGCAATGTACGAAGTTTAATGGTGTTAGTTATGTTGTACAAAGAGCTGCAGAGGCAGTCTATACAGAAGATGGGCAAAAAGAAATTCAGAAAAATATCTGCTATTACAAAGAAAATGCAAAACGTATGAGAGAAGGACTAAAAGAAGCGGGATTTACCATATTTGGTGGAGTAAATTCGCCCTACATTTGGTTAAAGGTTCCAGAAGGACTTACCTCATGGGAGTTCTTTGATGAATTATTGGAAAAAGCACATGTCGTAGGAACACCAGGAGTAGGGTTTGGAGCCTGTGGAGAAGGATATTTCCGCTTAACAGCATTTAATACAAAAGAAAATACCGAAGAGGCAATGAAACATATCATTGAAATATATGCAAAACACTAAAAATGACAGTTAAGTTCGAAAAAGCCAGAAGAAAATTGACTTTTTCGAACTTATACGATATAATAAGGAAAAGGAGGGATTGCAATGAAAAGGCAGATAACAGAAGAACTAATCCAATGGAAAGATGCTAAAAATCGAAAACCTTTGATTGTTCATGGAGCAAGGCAGGTTGGAAAAACATATATTATCAAACAATTTGGAAAAGAATACTTTGATAATTTAATTTATGTAAATTTTGAAACCAATCAAGAATTTAGTTCACAAATTGCAGATAGTATTGACCCAAAATATGTTATTCACAAATTAGAATTGTTTTTTGGAGAAAAGATTATACCAGAAAAAACATTACTCTTTTTTGACGAAATTCAAGCAAATGAAAGGGCATTAACTTCTCTCAAGTACTTTTGTGAAGAGGCTCCAGAATACCATGTAATTGCAGCAGGTTCCCTATTAGGAATTGCAATTAACCGAGAGCAATATTCATTTCCGGTTGGAAAAGTGCAAATGCTTAATCTATATCCCTTATCTTTTCCAGAGTTTCTAACAGCAATAGGGCGAGAAGAGTTGATTTCTGAAATTCAGGAGCATTTTATCTCAAATGAAAGAATGGACAAAGATATTCATGAACTATGTTTACAACTTTACCGTACTTACTTAGTAGTAGGTGGTATGCCAGAAGTTGTACAGTTATATTTAGAGGAACAAAAGACAATCTCTGCGATTGATGTTCAAGCCGAGATTTTAACTTCTTATGAGCGAGATATGACCAAATACGCAAATAGTAGTTTGTCGAACCGAATTTTATCTGCTTTTGACTCCATTCCAACACAATTAGCAAAAGACAATCAAAAATTCCAATATAAAGTGATTGCAAAAGGAGGAACATCTAGCATTTTTGGAGAAGCACTTCTTTGGCTAAAAAACAGCGGAATTATCAACCAAGTATACAAAGTAAATGCAGAATTACCACTTGAAATGCACAAGGATTTAGCATCTTTTAAGGTATATATGAGTGATGTGGGCTTGTTTGTAAACAAAGCAAGATATCCGCTTTACCAAATTGATTTAGCAGAACCACCAACCATGATTGCAATGGGACCACTAACGGAAAATTATGTCGCAAATGAATTGCGCATCAAGGGTTATGAACTATATTATTGGGAGTCAGAAGGAATTGCAGAACTAGATTTCGTAATCCAGAAAGATTTTGCAATTATACCAATAGAGGTAAAATCTAGTATTCATACGAAATCTAGAAGTTTAGACATTTATATGAAGGAGAAAAAGCCAAAGTATGCAATCCGAATTTCAGAAAAGAACTTTGGACTAGAAAATGGAATTAAAGCAGTACCACTCTATGCCGTATTTTGTATTTAATCGATTTACCTCATAATTTTTATGAAAAATATTGCCAAATCTGTAAATCTGTGGTAAAATAGATATGTTCGTAACCTATTACTTGGTTTTTGGTAAAATACACCACAAAGACTCAGTTTTAGGAAAATAAAATTAGGAGGTGTAATTATGACAAAAGAAAGAAAACAAGAAATCATTGCTACGTATAAAAGAGATGAAAAAGATACTGGTTCACCAGAAGTTCAAATCGCTCTTTTAACCGAAAGAATTAACGAACTAACCGAGCATTTGAAAGTTCACACAAAGGATAACCATTCTAGAAGAGGACTTTTGAAAATGGTAGGTTCTAGAAGAAATCTTTTGAACTACTTAGCAAAGAAAGATATTCAAAGATATAGAGATATAGTAGAAAAATTAAATTTAAGAAAATAATGTGTGCATTGGACGTTTTGCAATTCTGCTTAACGTCCAATTTGCAAGTTATTTGATACATCCTTTTAGAATTAGTATGTAGCTTGTCTAATATGCTATTGGAAAAATTTGAGTAGCATATAGCATATTATAGAGGTTACGCTAATTTGAGAAAGGAAAAACAAAAAAGAAAGGAGCGTATAACCAAAGCGTTATACAAAAACAAAAGTATGTTTAAGACTTATTCAACAGAATTAGCAGGAAGAAACCTAACCATTGAAACAGGAAAAGTAGCAGGACTAGCGAACGGAAGTGTATGGGTTCGTTATGGAGAAACCGTTGTTATGGTAAACGTAACAGCAGCTAAAGAACCAAAGGAAGGAATTGATTTCTTCCCATTATCCGTAGATTATGAAGAAAAATTATACTCGGTAGGAAAAATTCCAGGAGGATTTACCAAAAGAGAAGGAAAACCTGCTGAAAAAGCAATTTTAACATCACGAGCAATCGACAGACCATTACGTCCACTATTCCCAAAGGATTTTCGTAATGATGTTTGTGTCGTAGCAACTGTATTATCTGTAGACCAAGACAATTCGCCAGAGGTATGCGCTATGATTGGTGCATCTGCTGCATTATCGATCTCAGATATTCCATTTGGTGGACCAACTGCAGCCGTTAATGTTGGCTATGTAGATGGACAAATTGTTATCAATCCAACAGCTGAACAAAGAGAAAATAGCCGTTTGAACTTAACCGTTGCTGCAACCATGGAAAAAATCACAATGATTGAGGCAGGAGCAGACGAAATTCCAAATGACACCATGTTAGAGGCTATCAAACAAGCACACGTAGAAATCAAAAAAATCTGTAGCTATATTTCCGATA
>CANSOY010000035.1 GCA_947648765.1 uncultured Clostridium sp. | reverse complement strand
AGGACAAGATAGAAACAATGTAGATATATCCAAAGTAACGTATCAGATATTAGGAACGACAACAGGAGCAGGGGTAATGGATGGAGTAAACTACAATAAAGGAGTAGCCCTACCAGAGGAAGAAAAAGAAAGTCCTAATACAAAGACAATTCAAATAAGAGCAGATGGAAACTGGACAATTAAGGTACATACATATAACAAAGAAGGAATCAAAGTAACCACCAATACTTATGAGGTAACCAGAGATACGGTAACACCAGAGCCACCAGTGATAGAAGTAGCAAGTGGAACAATGGGAGATGATACCTATTACAGAAGTGATATAGATGTTCGTTTAACCAGCCAAGACGATACTTGTTACAAGAAAACAACTTATGTGGTAACAGGAACAGCAACAGGAGCAGGAAACATCGGAGGAGTAAGTATTTCAAGTGGACAAGTAGTAAATATTTCAGAAACAGACATAGCAAATGGAGGAACCTTCAAGATACAGGCAGATGGAAGATGGACAATCAAAGGCTATACCTATGATAAAGCAGGAAGAAAATCTCAAGTAGCAACTGGAATCGTAGTAACAAGAGATACCGTAAATCCAGTAGCAAATACACCAATAGTAACAAGTGGAACACAAGGAGAAACAGGATATTATAGAAGTAATGTGACTGTAAGAATATCTGGTAGTGATGCAACCAGTCCATTGAAGAAGGTAACCTACCGAGTAACAGGAACAGCAAAAGGAGCAAATGGAAAAGGAACAGTAGCCAATACAACGGTTACCGAAAACCAAACGATTGATACAGGAGAAGTAGAGATAGCCAACAATGGAACAATCCAAATACAGGCAGATGGAACATGGACAATAACATCGTATAGTTATGACAGATCAGGAAGAAAATCTGCAGTCAGTGGAAGTCTAGTCTTTACAAGAGATACTATAAAACCAGTAGTAAATAGTTTAGTGATAGATACAGTAACATTTTCAGGTGCCACAGGAAATGGAACAGCAACAGTTAGTGCGAGCGATGCGCTCAGCGGATGTGGAACAACTGGCTCTACTTATCAATTCTATCTAGGAAGTACATTAAAATCTAATCAAGCAAGTAATTCTTATGCATATACAGGAATAAATACAGATAATATGCCAAAAGTGACTGTAAAAGATAAAGCAGGAAATGTAAGCGATGAAAGAACATTAGATAAAGTAAAGATAGTGAATTTTGAATATGCAGGAGCAATACAATCTTGGAAAATTCCTACTACAGGGATATACAAATTAGAGGTGTGGGGAGCTGAGGGAGGAGAAATGTATGGAGGGGGAACTAGTGGAAGGGGAGGATATTCGGTTGGCTTGTACACGGTAGAGACTAATACAAGTATCTTTGCTGGAGTCGGAGGTGCAGGTGCTGATTACACTGGGGGATTTAATGGTGGAGGTGCAGGAGGCTATGCAACAGGCGGTGGAGGTGGAGGAGCAACACATATTGCTATGAAAACAGGTTTATTGCAAAGTTTAAGCTCCGAGATGTCGATGGTAGCCATTGTGGCGGGAGGCGGTGGAGGAAATGGGAACGGTGATTATATGAATAACGGAGGAGCTGGAGGTGGAGAAAAAGGTGTTGATGCTTATATATATGGTACACCTTATGGCTATGGAGGGACTCAAACTGATGGAGGAGGTTCCGAGTATCGGAGGAGGCTCGAGAGGGGAATTTGGATTAGGTGGAGACCATGCTTATTATGGTGGACGGAGGAGGTGGTGGTGGATACTATGGCGGTGGAGGCGGTGGCAAAAATAGTTCATATGATAGATATGGAGGAGGTGGTGGTGGCTCTGGGTATATTGGAGGGGTAACAAATGGTCAAACCATTGCAGGTAATCAATCCTTTACAGCACCAGGTGGTGGGACAGAGACAGGGCATAGTGGAAATGGATATGCAAGAATAACTTTAATTGAATAATAAATTGTATATATTATGGATATTACCTTGGAACTCTCTTTTTTGAGAGTTCCTTTCAATTCTACTTGCATATTTTGCTAAGATATGGTAAAATTAGCAAATACCCTAATTTTAGTGAGGAAATATTGTATATGAAAATAAAAGAAGCAAATGTAGAAGAAATTTTTGCAGTGAAAAACATACCAGAATTTACAGAGATGGCGTCAGACAAAGAAGCACTAGAGGCTCGCTATCGTGGAGTGCCACATTGTATCTTTGTTGCCTATGAAGAAGAATTGCCAGTAGGCTACTTAATCGGGTACGAGGTAGATACAAGAACCGCATATTGTTGGCTTGCCGGAGTGGATAGCAACTACCGTAAGCGTGGTGTTTTAACTGGTTTGATGGCTGCTTTTGAAGAGTGGATGCGTAAGTCTAGCTATACGTTACTTACCGTAAAAACGAGAAACAACTTGGTGGATATGCGTAGATTTTTAGCAAAAGCAGGATTTAACATTACCAAAGTAGAAGTAATGCTAAATGCAAAAGATAATCGTATTTATTTAGAAAAAGAAATTTAGGGAGAGAAAAAATATGAGCAAGATTTTAATGGTTCGCGAGGTAGGAGATCCAGTCCTATACCAAAGAAGTAAAGAGGTAGATGTAAAGGCTTTGACACAAGAAGACTTAGCAGATATTGCCTCTATGAAAGAAACACTATTGTATACGGGTGGCTATGGAATTGCTGCTCCACAAGTGGGGATAAGCAAGCGAATTGTTGCAATCTATGTCGATAAGGAAAATTGCGGTTATTTAGACTGCGAAGATGTTCCAATGACCATTATGATAAATCCAACTTGGAAAAAACGAAGCGATAGAACCTATACCGAGTATGAAGGATGTTTGAGTGTTCCGAATATTCGTGGAAAAGTAGAAAGATACTATGATATTACTGTCACCTATTATACCGAAACAGGCGAAAAGGTAGTCAAAGAAGTATCCGGTTTTACCGCTCGAGATATCCAGCACGAATGCGACCATTTAGATGGAATTGTTTTTTTAAACCGCGTAACTGAAAAAGGTTATGCGATAAAAGAAAATATTTCAAAATTTCATTTGAAGGAAGAAAAATAGGCATTTTTGAGAAAGAATTATCATAAGATAGAAATACAAGGAACATAAATTGCACCCTTGTATTTTTTTATGACAAGAGAAGAAAGAAGGAAATTTATGATAAACAAAATGAACCGAAGTATGGTGGCAGAGTCGCCAGAAGAAAAGAAAATACAAAACTTGTTAGAAGAAGCAGGAAAAAGCCAAGAACTTGTGGATTTTGCTGAACAATTAAAAGACGAGTTGGCAGGAATCCAAATGCCATTTTATTCGTATCGTGTGAAAAAAGTACATTCTGCTATTCGTACGTTTCGTCTAGCAGGACATCATTCTTGGAAGGATGTCCAAGATTTATTTGGCGTGCTTATCGTTACTGAAAGTGAAAAAGATATTCCAATGGTAGCTGAAAAAATTCGCAAAAAATTAACCGAATATACCGAATATGACCTAATTACAGAGCGAGATTGGATTGCTCAAAAAGAAGCAAGAGAAAGAGGAAAAAGGCTTGGTTGTAATGAGTTATTGGAGCAATTAAAATGTATTTTTGCTAATATTGAAAACTTGGAAAAAGTATTGCCACCATATTCCCATTTGATTTTGAGTCATCTATCTTTTGGAAATAAAACCATACCAGTTGAGTTTCGTATCCAATCTAAAACTGGTTTCCAAATTGTAGAGGCAGGCTATTTCACACTTTACAAAAATGATGAGGTGAATCCGAAGATAAAAGCACCATTGTTATTTGTCGAGCAACAATTACTAAGCCGAAAGATTAAATTAGATACGCAAAAATTAACCAAACCAGAACGTGTGAAATTACTCTATGAAATGGGAGAATTGTATCAAGATAATTTTAATCTACTTTGTCAAAACCGAGAAATCTTATTAGATGTCTGGCGTGAATTTGTTAAAATTTCAGCCAAATATGAATTGCAACTACCAGTCTATGATTTCCATTTCTTTGGAGAGAAAAACAAAACCGAAGAAGAGATGGAGCAAATTGACCAAGAACTAGACCGCATTTTCACCCAGTACCAAAGTTTTGATATCCGCGAAATTGACACCAAAGAATATATCAAGCAAGTGGTTTGTGAGTTAAAAGTAGGATTATTTGTTTAAGAAAAGAAGTGCTTTTGGGCACTTCCTTTTTACGAGCAAATGTGGTAAAATGAGGAAAATGTCAAAAAAGAGGAGAAAAAGCATGATTGATTTACATATGCACACCAACCATTCCGATGGAACAGACTCAGTAGAAGAATTACTAAAAAATGCAGAAAAGAAGCACTTAGAAGTAATTAGTATCACAGACCACGACTCCATTGATGCCTACCACGAAATAGACGAAAATCCAGAATTACGTTCTTTGTATTCAGGAACATTAATTGTAGGGACAGAACTACGAGCACTGTATCACAAGCATAATATTGAAGTATTAGGCTATGGCATAGATTACAAAAAATTAAAAATTGCAAAAATGGATTCTTTCCAAATTCAAACCAACAATTTAGAAAAACTAAAACGAACTGCAAAGAAATTAGGTGTTCGTTATGAAGAAGAAATCCAAATCTGCAAAGACGATCCAAGATATTTTTATGGTAGCCATACCTTTGCTAGAAGTGCCTTGAAATTTCCAGAAAATATCCAAATTTTTGAAGAGATGGGACTTCCATTTGAGGAAACCTCTTTTTATCGTGTGCATGAAAGTAATCCGCAAAGTCCTTTCTATATCGATAATTCAGACTGCTTTCCATCATTTGAAAGTGTTGTAGATAGTATTCACGAAGCAGGTGGACTTGCGTTTTTAGCTCACGGTTATGTGTATCAATTTGAAAATCCAAATGCAGTCATTGAAGAAATGCTTGCTACAACGAAAATTGATGGAGCAGAGTGTGAATACCCACTATTTAGCGAGGAGCAAAGACGAGATATAAAAGCACTTTGTGAAAAATATGGAAAATATCAATCGGGTGGTTCTGATTACCATGCAGAAAACAAGCCACATATTGCCTTAGGTAGTGGAATAGATGGCAATTTAGCCATTCCAAAATCTATGATTAAAAACTGGATTTCAAAAGTAAAAACAAGATAGGGGAAATGAAATGACAGACCTTTTTATCAAAATTTTTATTCCAAATCAGGAAGATGTAAAAAATTTAGAAGTGCGTGGCAAATATGCCATGCTTTCTACTGTTACAGGGATTATCTTAAACATCTTATTATCCATTGGAAAAATGGTAGTAGGAATTCTAGCCAATTCCATGTCCATTGTATCGGATGGTTTTAACAACTTAACAGATGCAGGTTCATCGGTTGTTACCATGATTGGGTTCAAAATGTCGCAGAAAAAAGTCGACAAAGATCATCCTTGGGGACATGGACGAATGGAATACATTGCCGCCTTTATTGTAGACCTACTTATCATTTTAGTGGGCGTTGAACTTTTTCAGTCCTCGATTGAGAAAATCTTGCATCCAGTATTACCAAGTGTTAGCACTGTTACCATTGCTTTATTAGTGATTGCAATTTTGGTGAAACTATGGCTTTTTGTATTTTATCGTAAAATTGCTAGAAAGATTGACTCGTCTGCTATCCAAGCAACTGCCTATGATAGTATTTCAGATACCGTATCGACAAGTGTTGTTCTCATTTCTACTCTTGTAACCAAATTTACAGGATACAATATTGATGGTTATGTGAGTATTTTAGTGGCTTGTTTTATCCTATTTACTGGTTTCAAAGCAGCCAAAGAGATTATTGACCTACTTCTTGGACAAAAGCCAGATCCAGCATTTATTGAAGAAATTGCAGAATACACCAAGAAGTATCCAGAAATTATAGGAATTCATGACATTATGGTTCACGATTATGGCCCAGGCAGAAAGATTTTATCCTTTCATGCAGAAGTGCCATCGAACAGCAATATTGAAAAAGCACATGATATCATTGACCAATTAGAAAATGACTTATACCATGAATTTTCTTGTATTACGACCATTCATATGGACCCAATCGCAGTCAATGACGAAAAAATTACCTCGATCAAGAAGATTGCAGAAGAGGTAATCCGTGAAATATGCAAAGAGGCAACGGTCCATGATTTTCGTATTACCGATGGTGGAGAACGTGTGAATATGATATTCGACCTTGTCTTGCCATTTGAAATGGAACAACAAGCAGGTGAGATTGAAAAACAAATCAAACAAAAAATTCATGAAATCGATAGCAGATATTATGCTGTTATTAAGGTAGAATATCCTTTCTATTAAACAATGAGGAAACAAAAATGAAAAAAAGACAGAAACGAAGAGGCGTGGTATACTTCAAGGACTTGCAAGAATATGCCCAGAAATATTTTGGAAAATCCATTCCTTTTGAGTGCATTGAAGACCAAGAAGCCTATGCCGAAGTATTTGCAGAGGGCTGTATCGAATTAAAAAAGATTTTACTCCTTTTATGGAGTAAAGGATATGCCACAACAGGCTGTTGCAAAGGGCACGAACTTCCAGAAACATATATCTGCACAACGAGTGGAAAAAGAATTCAAAGAATGACCCCACAAGAATACAAGCAAAAACAACAAGCACCATTTTTCTTACGACCACACGGATTTTGCAAAGGACCAGAATATACCACTCCATATATCCAACTAAATGGAATTACCGAAAAAGATGCGATGCGTTTACAAAAAACCATCCGAAGCCAAATGCACTGGAAAGCAGACGAAAATTATACCAGTGTTTCCAAGACACAGTTTTCCATCCATTTTGAGAATTATTATGACGAAACCGGAAAAATAGATAATTCCTTGAATTGGGGAAGAATTTTACTGGGCTTTGAAAAATTTCTTCATTTTCACCAAAAGCGTTGGAAAGAGGGATTACAACTTTCAGATTTCCAGTTTGAAAAACCAAAACAAAGGAAAGAAACAGAAAATAACCAATCTTGGCTCGAAAGAGAAGAAGAACCAAACAAATAAGACAGAAAAGAAAAATCTTTTCTGTCTTTTATCGTTTAATGTCTTGAAGTGGTAGTAGCAGGACAATACTCCCAAGAAATGGCGCTAATGGTGTTCTGGTCAAAATGGAATACGATACGAGAATATGCGTCTTGTGTGGTAGCAAATTCTTCAAGATATGGTGGTTTCAAAGAAACATATTCAATGGTAGATTGGTATTCCGTACTAGCATAGGTATTCACAAAACCGTAACTATAAAAATCCTTAATACGTGTGCTAAAAAGTTGGCTTTGCACAGCATTTCCATAAAGGAATTTTCCTTGTACTTTACCATTTACAACATAATCTCGCATTTTATCTTCGTGGTAAAATGCTTGGATAACATCCTCTTTTCTACTTCCCACTTTTAGGTTACGCGTGAAGGTGTAAGCATCTACCGGACAATACACACTTCCGCAATAGCATTTCTCCTCGACCAAAGTTATAGAAGGTGAAGACAAGACCATTCTCATAGGTATAGGTAATATAACGACCATAAATAAACTTTTCGTTAGCGTCTTGGAGAGAGTCTTTTTCTTCTTTTGGTTGACCAAATACGCGAATGACATCGGAACGAGTTGCTCCATAAGATAAAGAGCCAATCATAAGGTCGCTATCGGAAAAGGGAGTAGCGCCATCGGCTGCTTTTGGAAGGGTATTTTCATCAAGAGAAAGAGTTGGTTGCATTCTTAGTACTTCTCTCCAAAGCAAAATGCCAAGACAAATTAAGATACAAACACATAAGATAATCCAGATTTTTTTCATCGGTTTCTCCTTTTATATATTCTTTTTGTTTATTATACCGAAGAAACACAAAAAAGCAAAGAGAGAAACAAGAAATCTTTGCTTTTTTTTATCTTTATGGTAAGATAGAATTAGGAAATGCAAAAGGGAGAGAAAAATGGAAATATCTCACGAAATAGAACAGGTTTTAGAAGAGTTTTACGAAATAGCGAACCGAGAGAAAATCCAAAAAGAAGCGAGTTTGCTGAGCAAAAGATACTGTGAAGAAAAACGAGCAGGACAGAACTTTATTCAAACACCAGAAACTGCTCTTGCGTACAGTATCATTCGTATGCCAGCAACATATACCGCTGTAAGCTATGTGCTGCAAGAAGCAAAAATGCGAACTGGTGGTATGCCAGCGGTAAAGCAGATTTTAGACTTGGGAGCAGGAACAGGAGCAGCAACATTTGCCTTAAAAGAGCATTTTCCAGAGGCAAAGATTACTTGCCTAGAACGAGAAGAAGCAATGCTTAACCTAGGAAAAGCATTCCAAAGCCATTTTGCTATGCAAGAAATTGAATGGAAACAACAAGATTTATTACAAGAAGAACTACCAGATGGCTATGATGTAATTCTAGAAGCATATATGTGCAATGAATGGAAAGAAGCGGATGCCAAAAAACTATTCTTGCAAATGCTTGAAAAAAGCAAGCAGTATGTCATTTGCATTGAGCCAGGCACGCCCGAAAGTTACCAAAGAATGTTAGCATTTCGTAGACTAGGAATTGAGAAAGGTTATCATTTGGTAGCACCATGCCCACATGAGGAGACTTGTCCATTAGTAGAGGACTGGTGCCATAGTCTTTGCCGTTTGGCAAGAAGCAAGTTACAACGTAGCCTAAAACAAGGCGAACTTGCCTATGAAGACGAAAAATTTACCTACTATATCTTTTCCAAAACACCCTATCCATCAGTCGAAGCCAGAATACTAAGACATCCTGTGATTAGCAAAGGTTTTGTGAAAGTAAAAGTTTGTACTAAAGAAGGAATTTGTGAAAAGAAATTTACCAAAAAAGAAAAAGAAGCATATCAATCCATCAAAAAGAAAAAATGGGGAGATGGAATTTGAAGGAGAAATAAGGAATGGAGAAAACACAGCGACTTTACGCATTTGTGAAACCATGGTATACCATCTTACTTCGTTTGGCATATCATCCTAAATGGATTGGCAAAGAAAACATCCCAGAAGAACGGACCGATAGTCATTGCAGCCAATCATAAAAGGGCATTTGATCCACTTTTGATATTAACGGCAACGAAACGTCAAGTATCTTATCTCGCCAAAAGTGAGTTGTTTCATGGCATACCAGGCTGGTTTTTTCGCCATATGGGAATGATACCAGTGTATCGCGAAAAAGGAAATATGAAAGCCGTATTAGCAGCAGAAAAAGTGTTGGAAAAAGGCGGAGCGATTGGCATTTTCCCAGAGGGAAAGCGAAACTATACCGAGCAAGAACTCTTACCATTTCGCACAGGAGCGGTAAGGCTCGCCAAACAAGCAGTTTGCCCGATTGTGCCTTGTGCCATAACCGGAGAATATCGTTTGTTTCGCAAAGGAATTCAAATTAAATTTGGAAAGCCAATTTCCATCGAAGCATTTGAAATTAAAGATGCTAATCAAATGTTACAAGAAGAAATACGAAAATTGTTGAGGAAATAGAATGGAAAATCAGGGGAAGAAATATATATTTATCATCAATCCCGTTGCGGGAAAAGGAAAAAGTAAGGAATATGTTCCAAGAATTGAAACAGAATGTCAAAAAAGGAACTGGAATTATGAAATTGTCTACACAGAGGAAGGAAAGTCCATTTGTGAGCAACTAAAAGGCATGCAAGATGCTGTCATTTATGCGGTTGGAGGAGATGGGCTTATTTCACAGGTTCTGCAAGCAATTGTGGGAACCAATAATCGCTTAGCCGTTCTTCCAGCAGGTTCGGGCAATGATTTTTATAAAACCATCCAAGCCATGGAAGAGGGAGAACACGAAATTGATGTTGGAAAAATCAATGACCAATATTTTATTAATGTAGCCTGTTTAGGAATTGATGCAGAAGTTGCCAACAATATTGATAAACTTCGTGATAGCAAAATCCCAACTTCGCAGTTATATAATGCCAGTATTGCCTATACCTTTTTTCAGTATCATCCGAAAAAGGTAGATTTTAAGACGCGGCATTAAAGAAATTCAAGCAGAGCCTATGATTATCTCAATTTGCAATGGAGCCTTTTATGGAGGAGGCTATCAAATTGCACCAAAATCTAGCCTAACGGACGGGACCTTTGATGTATATTATGCAGATAAATTCCCCAAATTTCACATGCTATCCTTGCTACCAAAACTACGCAAAGGAAGGCATGAAGGGAAAAGATATATTCATAAATTTAGAACCAATCATGTTGAAATTACAACAGAGGAAGAGGTTACTTTTAATGTGGATGGGGAAAAAGTAAAAGGGACACACTTTGTATTAGATGTTTTACCAAAAGCAATCCATCTTGTATGGGACAAACAATTTGTGCATAGCATTTGCCAGGGGGAAATGAAAATGGAGCAAGAAAATATAGTAGAAAACGAAGAAACCACCAAAGCTGTTACCGCCAAAAACAAATTAGCAGAATGGAAACAAAAATGGAGGGAATCGAAAGTTGTAAAATTTGTTAAAAGAAACTTCCGTAACACCATTCTAGTGCTTCTCATCTGTTATGCTATCTTCTTTATGTCGCTTACTTTCCTAAAAAGCGAGCGTATGGACTTTATTGAGGCTGTTGGTCAGGCGATAAAAACAGAATTTCAAACCAAAATGTCCTTAGGGGCAAGGCTGAATAGTTTGGTTACCATCGGCTATTATATATTTGTTATCCTATTTGTGGGTAGAGAATTTTTATGTTTCTTTATCCTACTTGCCTTGTTTGCTATTCTAAAAGGTGTTACAGGAAATACAAGAGCCTCCTGTATCCTTCTTTTTATATTTTCTTTGGTATTTGAAATCATTAACTATATTGTAAGGCAATTACGAGGAAGCGGTATAACCATAGCAGATATTTTCGCGATTCAAACAGCCGTCAACGTAGCAGATAAAGGAATGAATGTGAGCATTACAGGATATTTCATCGCAGGTTTTTTCTTAGCAGCGATTGTAGTGGTACTCATTTTAGCTTTACAAAAACCAGAAAAGAAACTCAAAATTTGGCGGACGAGCAGGATTTGTTGTTGCAGGCTGTGTTGCTATGGTGATAATTGCTAATACGAAGATTATGCAAAATATGTTGATTTGGGATATTAACAAAACATATGACAGCAATGGAACAGCCGTTACTTTATATAAAATGTTACAAGATTTTCAGGTCAAGAAACCAAGTGGATACCGAAAAGAAGAAGTAGAAGAAATACTTGCCACTTACCAAGAAAAGGCAAGCACAGAAGAAACAGCAGCCGAAAAGCCAAATATTATCGTCATTATGAACGAGTCTTTTGCAGATATGATACAAGCATATGAATTGGGAACGAAAGATAATATTCCATTTACCAGAAACCTAATGCAATCTGCGAAAACGATTGAAAGCGGGACAATGTATTCGTCTGGGCATGGTGGACAAACGGCTAACATTGAATATGAATTTTTGACCCAAAATGCCACTACTTTCTTGCCAACAGGAACTATACCATATCAACAATATATGAAAGAAAACCGAGATAATATTGCCAGAAACTTGAAAGAGCAAGGCTACCAGACATCTGCCATCCATACTTGGTATAAATCTGGGTATAGCCGAGAAAAAGTATATCATCTATTCGGATTTGACCAAGCTACCTTTTTAGAGAATGTTCCAGAAATTGAAGTTACCTTTAATGGGGAGCATCCAACTGACCAAGCAACTTATCAAGAGGTATTAAAACAATTCCATAACAAAGAAGAAGGAAAACCATTCTTTAACTTTACGGTTACCATGCAAAACCATATGCCATATTCCACCCAACAAGAAGGCGGGGGACAATATGTAGAAGACGAAGAACTGAATTGTTATCTTCAACTGATGAAACAGGCAGACGAAGGGCTAGAATATCTAATCCGAGAACTTGAAAAAGAAGAAGAAAAGGTAATCTTAGTATTCTTTGGTGACCATCAACCAAATATTGGAGCACTTGAAGTCGATACCGAAGAAAGCAATGCGTATAAAGTGCCATACTTCATTTGGGCAAATTACGATACTGGTGTAGAGCCAAAACGAGAACAAAATACAAGTGCGAACTTTCTCCAAAGTAAACTAATGGAAATTGCAGGATTGCCGAAAACAGGATATATGCAATATCTGTTAGAACTACAAGAAAGTTTGCCAGTTATTTGTGCAAAGTTTTACCAAGATGCAACTGGAACGATGTATCGAGCAGACGATAAGACCTCTGAATACCAAGCCAAAAAAGAAGAATACCACAAATTGGTATACTATAAAATGTTTGAAAAATAAAAAAGATAGGGAGAGACGATGGAATTTCAAAAACAAGATTATGACCGTTGTTATCAAAAAATCAATCAGAAAGTGGCAATTGCCATTTTCTGTATTCTCATTGGCATTACCATCCTAATGCTGGGAGCAGAATATTTAACAGAACAGCAAATGCTAATTCCAATTGGGATTTTTGCTTTGTTACTCTTTGCTGCATTCGCTCTTGTTCTAAAAGTGGGTTTTGACAGTAAAGCCTACCGTAAAAAGATTGCAGAAATGCCAGACTGCTATACGGAAGAAGAAAAGCAGAACGGCAAGAAAAGATGGAAAAAAGCGTATGGGTTAACAGGAGGTATTGCCATACTAGGAATGCTTGCAATCGTACCAGTATACCTCTTCCTCTTCACCGAAAAGTTATCCTTGTTTCCCATTGCCATCCTTTTCTTCTTCCTTAGTCTGCTATTCCCACAAGCAGCATATTGGAAATTAGAGGCAGAAAAAATGGATGTAGTGAAATATAACAAACAAGGAAAAGAAGACCGCAAGAAAGTCATTCGTTTCAGTATTGGAATGGGAATTACAATTGCACTAACCATTTTAGCAGGGATGATTGGTAAGAACTGGGATATTTCTTTTGGGGTATTCTTCCTCGGTAGTATGCTATCCATTGCCATAACCACCATCGAAAAGAAAAATAAAGGAGATGGAAAAGATGTTAAATGTAGTAATCCTAAAGGGGGAAGCCATACCAATCCGAATTCGTAGTTACCAAAATACGAGGAATATTCATATTTTTTTCCATAACCAAATTCTTTGTGTAAGTAAGCCAATGCGGATATAGTATGAAAAAAGTAGAAGAATTATTAGAAGAAAACAAGGAAAATATTTGGGAACAATACCAGAAGGCAAAAGAACATACAGCAAAAGACCGAAAAGAGTGGAAAACTGGGGAAACCATGTGGATTGATGGAGAAAAATATTTGGTTTGTTGCAAGATAGAGCCAGAAAAAAAGCGAATACAAGTCCAACTGCGAGAAAGCGAAAAGACAATGGAAATTTGCTTACCAGAAGAAGCGGTACCCAAGGAAAAAATTGATCAAAAAGTAATCCAGTTACTGAAAGAAAGAACCAAAGAAAGATTACTTCACAGATTACCATACTGGAGTGAAAAGACAGGCTTTTCGTATCAAAATGTCCGTGTTAGTGATACCAAAAGTAAGTATGGAAGTTGTATTCCAAAGCGAGGAGCCTTGCAGTTTTCAGCCAGACTTGCAATGCTAAAACCAGAGGAAGTAGATATGGTAATTGTGCATGAATTATGTCATTTCCGCTATGCTAATCACAGCAAGGAATTCTATGCGTTACTCGAAAAATACATCCCCAATTACAGGGAGATACAAAAAGAATTAAAAAAAGCAGAACGTAAAATAATTTTCTAAAAAATCTTGAACAAAAGTAGACTTTGTGGTAAGATACGAGAAGAAAAAATATATATGAGGAGGAAATAAGAATGGAATTAAAAGGTTCAAAAACAGAGAAAAATTTAATGGAAGCATTTGCAGGAGAATCTCAAGCAAGAAATAAATATACATATTTTGCAAGTAAAGCAAAAAAAGAAGGATATGAGCAAATTGCTGCTTTATTCTTAGAAACAGCAGATAATGAAAAAGAGCATGCAAAATTATGGTTCAAACTTTTGAATGGAGGAGATATCCCAACAACAGCAGATAACTTAAAAGCTGCAGCTGAAGGAGAAAACTTTGAATGGACAGATATGTATGACAGAATGGCAAAAGAAGCAAAAGAAGAAGGTTTTGATCATATTGCATATTTATTCGAGGAAGTTGGTAAAATAGAAAAAGAGCATGAAGCAAGATATCTAAAACTATTAGAAAATGTAAAAGATGGTCTTGTATTCTCAAAAGATGGAGATCGCATTTGGAAATGTAGAAACTGTGGACATATTGTAGTTGGTTCAAAAGCACCAGAAGTATGCCCAGTATGTGCTCATCCAAAAGCATTCTTCGAGATTAAAGCAGAAAACTATTAAAAGGAGAAAGCCATGAAATATCGTTGTACACTTTGCGGATATATTTATGATGATGATAAAGAACCAGTGAAGTTTGAAGAACTACCAGAAGATTGGACTTGTCCACTTTGCAAAGCAACAAAGACTTTGTTTGAAAAGGTAGAAGAGTAAAACGAAAAAGAAGAAATGAAAGCCAGTAAGGTAATCATTTCTTTTTTTATGAAATTAAAATGGAAAATATTGACAAACAAAAGAAAATGTTGTTTAATAAAAAAGGCAGTTAATAGAAAGACAAGAAAAAAATCAAAACCAGTTTATTCAAAAGAAATTAAAATCCAAAAAGATATCTGAAAATTTTTCCAAAAGAATAAAACAAAAACTAAATAAAAGAACCAACCTATGAAATCCATAGGTCTATTGATCGTGCCAAAATAAGTTGAAAAATAGGAAAGGGGCATATTTTTCCAACTGCAAAGGAGGAAATATGAAAACAAAAGAAATTTTAGAAAGAAAATATCTACCACCAACTTTGGATATCGTATTTCAAAGACTGTTTGGGAGAGAAGAAAGTAAGGAAATTACCAAAGACTTTTTGGAGCATATCTTAGGAAAATCCATTGAAACGATAGACCTAAGCAAAACGAAAATATTAGAAAGGAATAAGCCACGAGATAAGCAAAGTATTTTAGATGTACGAGCGGAAATTAACGGAGAAGAAAATTGTAATGTAGAAATGCAAATGGTAGACCATGACGCACTGATAGCACGTATCCTCTTTTATTGGAGCAAGATGTTTCAAGGCTCTATCCATAAAGGAGATCCATATAGCAAACTAAAAAAGACGGTATCTATTTTAATTGCTAATTTTAGTATAAAAGGACTAGAAGAATTAGAATACCATACGAAATGGAAGATAATTGAGGAAAAGGACAGAATAGTAATCTTGACAGATTTATTGGAAATCCATATCATAGAATTACCAAAGATACAGGGGAGAGAAGAAGAGAAAGACGGGCTATTAGATTGGTTATTCTTCTTAAGAAATCCTGAGTCGGAAAGGACGAAGAAAGGTATGGAAGAAAACGAGAAAATACAAGATGCGGAAAAAGAATTGGCAAAATTAAAAGAAGACGAAGAGCTAGAAGACTTGGAATTTCGTGAGTGGATAGCGGAAATGGACAGACAAGCAAGTATTGATACGGCAGAACGACGAGGGAAAGAAAAAGGAGAAAAGGAAGAGAAAAGAAACACTGCAAGAAAATTATTGAAAATGAAAATGAGCATACAAGATATTATGCAAGTTACGGAATTAACCGAGGAAGAGATAAAGCAAATCCAAGAAGAAAGCAAGAAATAGGAAACGGAAAATAAGAAAAAACAAACAGGCAAATGGAAAACGACAACCATTTGCCTGTTTGTTTTGTAAGGTGGTCTTTGGGAAAGAAATCGAACAGAAAACCGTATATAAGGTATGAGAAGTAACAATAGTTGTGCTAATAATCCTTGCCGGAATAACGCTTAATGCAGTCATAGGAGAAGATGGCATTATTTTACAAGCAAAGAATACGAAGAACTTAGTAACGAATGAAACAACCTATGATAATGCCCAGCTAGCACAATTGCAAAATGAGTTAAAAGACAATGGCTTGTATAGTGGGATCGGCATTATACCAGGTACTGATACAGGTGGAAGCTCTGAGGGAGGAGAAAATGGAACTGGAGGAGGACATACTAACTCTGGAGGACAAACCAACTCTGGAGGACAAACCAACTCTGGAAGTAGCACCAATGAAAATACCAGTACGGGAAGACCAGTTGATCCAAATAAGAATAATCAAACAGGAGGAGTAACAGGAGAGACAGCGCAGGACCCAACTATCCGAGTATTAGAAGGAGAAGAAGTAGCAGCAAGTTTTTACAGAAGTGATGTAACGTTGCAAAT
>CANSOY010000034.1 GCA_947648765.1 uncultured Clostridium sp. | reverse complement strand
ACATCCATCTTCGCCAGCCTGTTTGGTTACGAAGAAATCGATCCGTTCCAAGCGGACGATGATGCGCACCAAAACAACATGGTGGACTTTGGCTAAACAAGATAAAAGAGAACCAAAAGTGCACAGACCCCTGGGTGGCAAATGCCATCTGGGGGTCTTCCCAATGAAAAAAATAGAAATTATGTGAAATTTCCTTTGCTTTTCCGAAAAATTATGCTAATATATATGATAAGATATTGTGAAAACTGAAAACAACCGAATAGAAATCGAGAAGATAAGATGTTATGAGTTTTAGATGGAGGTTTGTGAGATGGAAACAGTAAAATTAAATAGCGGTTTTGAAATGCCAATCATTGGATTAGGGACCTTTTTATTAACTCCAGATGAGGCTGAAAATTCCGTATATAATGCATTAAAAAGTGGGTATCGACTCATTGATACTGCAAACTCATATGTGAATGAAAAAGCCGTTGCTAGAGGTATCAAGAAATCTGGTGTTCCAAGAGAAGAGATTTTTCTAGAAACAAAATTGTGGCCAGCATTTTATGAAGAAGATGGCATGATTGAAAAAACACTTGAGCGATTAAATACCGACTATATTGATTTACTCTTACTTCACCAACCAGCCGGAAACTATATGTATGCCTACAAGCAAATGGAAAAGGCAGTGAAGGAAGGAAAAGTAAGGTCGCTTGGTCTAGCCAACTTTGACGAAAAACAAATGAAAGAAATTATGGAAGAGTGCGAAATCAAACCAGCCGTTTTACAAACAGAGGCACACCCATATTTCCCACAAACCGAAATGAAAAAGTTTATTGCCCAATATGACATACGTTTGCAAGCATGGTATCCATTAGGACATGGCGATAGTACACTCATTAACGAACCAGTTTTGGCTGAAATTGGAAAGAAATATGGAAAAACCAACGCACAAATTATTTTAAGATGGCACATTCAAGAAAATAACATCATTATCCCAGGAGCAAGAAAAGCAGAACATATCCAAGAAAATATTGAAATCTTTGATTTTTCCTTAACCGAAGAGGATATGAAGAAAATTGCTACCATCAATAAAAATGAAAGATATTATGAAAGTATGCCGATTGTACTTGCTGGTTATGCAGCATTTCGACCAGATATTGATAGTCAAAAATAAAAAAAGAAAAAGCAGTAGAGAATAATCTACTGTTTTTCTACTCTCAGCTGGTTTTGAGATTTGTAATATTCTTGTAACAAAAATGTAATATAAAAATGACGAAATTTTTTGAAAAAAGTATTGCATTTTTTCAAAAAACGTTTATAATAATAATTAACCACCGCGTTAACTGCTCACCACAGTTAACCGATCCCAAAACCGCTCGCATAAGAGCCACCATCCAAAACCCCTCTTATGTGAGCAAAACCAACCAACCCAAAAGGAACTACTCTAGCTAAGTAGTTCCTTTCCCTTTTATTTAGAAAAAGAATTTTATGTTATGGCGACTCGAATACTTGGGGATATATTTCTGGAAGTGACCATCAAAGATATGGAAAGGAAGAAAGATGGACGAAATTACTAGCCAAGTTGTTAGGTAATCAATTTGAAGTAATTGAGGAGGGATTAAATAGCAGAACCCTCATATCTAATGACCCACGTCCAGGGAAAGAAGGAAAAAATGGGGCAGAATACTTAATTCCTTGCCTTGATACGCACGACCCAATCGATTTGGTAATACTTATGCTTGGAACCAATGAATTAAAAAATACCTATCAAAAATCCGCAGAAGAAATTGGAAATTTATTGGAAGAATACTTTGTCAAGGTTATTTTAGGACGAAAATCCCAGCTAGCAGATACTTATCCAAAACTACTCATTGTAACTCCACCAGTTGTAAGAGAAGATACCGAATATTGCAAAACAAAGGATAAATATTTAGGAGCAATGCAAAAATCGAAGAAATTAAATGAGATTTATCAAACGATCGCTACTAAATATTCTTGCTATTTTATCGGCAATGATTACCTTACAACAGGTTCGGACGGTGTGCATTTAACCAAAGAGAGCCACAAAAAATTAGCTGAGATGTTACGAGATAAAATCTTAGAAATCAATTTCTAACAAAGTCTTGCTAGGATTACCAACGCATGATATAATAAGAACGGCAAAAATGTAGGATTTCCCTGCAGGCACGTATCAATGCTTGGAGGGCACACACACCTCCGAGTAACTATGAGGAGGTACAAAATGGACGATAAATATATCATCGCCCTGTCCGACGCAAGTGGCGCTTGCTACTTGCTGGCAACCGAAATCTCTTCAAACGAAGAGGTGAAAAGGCTTGACGCCTTTATGCGGAGGTGGACGCCGGAGCCGAGCAAGGCTTGCGGCGGTAAATCCGTCTTTTCGCAGGAAGACCTTTTGGCATCCTTGCGGAAACTGACGGGATATACCTTTTATCCGGTTGTTGCCAACTATTCCTGCTCCTATCAAGGGCAAAACATTGACCTGCCTTCTTTGGTAGGCAAGAAGAAATAATCAAAAAAGCCTTGCAGATAGTGTGTGTGTCTGCGGGGCTTTTTGAGAAAGGAAAAGAAATCATGTTGCAATTCGTAAAATTAGAGAAGAAATATGAACCATTATTAGTCGATATGATGGAAGAATGGGTATCAGACAGGAGAAAAGATTATTCCATATGCAATCCGTAAAGCAGATTATCGAGATTTTGACACTTATTTGGACAGTATTGAGGTAAAAGAAGATACAGAAGATACCGTAAAAGACTCGACTTTCTTTGCTTTAGATACAGAACGTAACCAATTTGTTGGTGCAGTGAATATTCGCCACCGATTAAATGAAAAATTACTCTAGATGGAGGACATATTGGAGATGGCGTAAGGCCATCTATGCGAAGAAAGGGTTATGCAACCGAAATGATAAGACTTGCTTTACAAGAGTGCAAGAAACTAGGATTAACAAAAGTCCTAATGGTTTGTGATAAAGACAACATTGGTTCTGCAAAAAGCATTCAAAACAATGGAGGAGTTTTAGAAAATGAAATCCTAGAAGATGGAGATATCATACAAAGATATTGGATTGATCTTTCCAATAAAAATGAAAATTAGGAGGAAACACAGATGAAATTGCGAGTGCTAGAAGATAACAATACATTTATAGACGAATACTATTTAGGAGAGCCAGCAGTTAGTTATTACATTGAAAACGAAAATGAAAAAATCCTGTTTGATACGGGATATTCAGATGCGTTTATACAAAATGCTAAAAAAATGAGCATTGACCTAAATCAAGTTCAAAAAATTGTTTTATCCCATGGACATAATGACCATACGGGAGGATTGCCATATCTTTTGGAAGAAGTGAAGAACAAGAACATTACACTCATTGCACATGAAAATTGTTTCGAACAAAAAATATTAGAACAAGAAGAGATAGGAAGTCCAATAACGAGAGAAGTATTAGCACAGGCCTGTCAACTAAAATTGACGAAACAGCCAGTTAAAGTTAGCAAAAACATTACTTTTCTAGGAGAAATACCAGATATACATCTCTTTGAAAAAAGAGAACAAATTGGGGTAAGAACCGAGCAAGGAAAAACCATAGCAGATACTATGAAAGACGATAGCGCGATGGTTCATCAAAGTGAAAAAGGCTTGTTTATCATTACAGGCTGTTCACATAGCGGAATTTGTAATATCATAGACTATGCGAAAAAAATCTGTCAAGACAATCGAGTTTTAGGAGTAATTGGCGGTTTTCATTTATTTGAAAAAAATGAAAAATTGAAAGGAACAATCCAATACCCAAAAGAAAATCAGGTATCCTTACTCTATCCATATCATTGTATACCCTTAGATGCAAAAATAGAGATGGCAAAAACTTTGACCATTCATGAAGTAGGAGTTGGAATGGAATTAGTGATTGATTAAACATGGTTGAAAAATTATGTAAATTATGATACGATAGAAAAGTGCAAAATATTGATACGGTTAAGGAGGAATGCCAACATGGACACAACCGTCTACTGCACAGTGGCCTTTTTGACCTGCTATGGCAATACGCCAAAATTAGAAATCAAAGGGGAAATACCGAAAAAGTATAGTAAAGTCATTGTAAAGGACTATACGACTGGAAAGGTTATTGAACCCGATGGTTTTGACGAGGCAGTCCTGCCGTACTTTTCTGATAAATTTTATCAGAAACGCATGGAAAAACGGGAAAAGTTTATCAAGTTCGACAAAGAGTCTGCCGGAAATCTCTTTTGGTTTCTTGTTGACTTCTTAGACTATTGTACGTAATCCATTTGTGAAAAACTTCAGGCTGGCCTTGCGAGGCTAGCCTGAAGTTTTTGGTGATAAAAGTACTGGAGCACACGACTGTTGATGGTCATGTGCTCCAGTTTGCTTGGTGTTGAGTGAACGAAGTGTTACAGGCAGATTGCCACATCCGACGAGTCAGAAGCGGGAACAGGGGAGTCGATATAAAATTTCTCGCTAAAGAACTGTACATCGCTCTGCTGCAAGTAATTTACGTCCCCGCACGCACCGCAGAAGGAGAACCGAAAGTTCTCTGGATAACCGGTGTAAATCGGTACTGCGTAATGAGGGTCTACCCGTCCAGTAGCTGTCTTCAGCGGTTCCTCCATACGCTTCCAGTAATTACTGTTCGGAAGTTTCTGATAGAAAAACACGCCGTTGACAAGGTAAAAGCCGTCGAAATAGGCAAAAATCTTGGCCGCATAGACCTTGCCTGTGCTGCGAATTGCCTCTTCTTTGGAGATTTCGTGGATGTCGGGGTAATGCTCTTTGGTAATCTCCATGAAATCATTCACTTTGGAGGAAAGGGAGTCGTGGATATGCTGAACATCTGTCATGGTGACATTGTTTGCGATACAGATAATCCTCTCATAGAAAGAAAGCCCAGAGAGCTCTGTCCGCGTGGTAAGTGCCAAGAACAGTTCGTACGCTTCGTCCGGTCTTCGGAAGAACAACTTCTGAAGACATGGCTGACGTTTCAGGAAATCCAGAAACATCAAAAACACCTCCAATACAAAATGTTGACATAAAGATTATATCGAAGAAATAGGAAGAAATCAAGGAAAAAAAGGATATGATATATTTAGGAGATAAAAGCAGGACATTTAATCCCTGCTTTTATTTTGATTGGATTATCTTGTATACATCTTTTTCTGTTGGGACCTCAAATTCTTTATCTGGAATTTCTCCAAATGTGAGGTCTTTGAGAATTAGCTGTGGAGTAAGATTTTTTTCTTGCTCGTCTGGCTCCACCTGACTAGCGCCTAATAGGAAACCAGTAGACTTTTCAATCCAGTACACGGAGTGTGGTCTTCCATCTGAACTATCTTTGACATAAGTGCCATCATAGGAGTAAAAAACATCAACTGAGATTACAATACAGTCTTTGCCTTCTAATTTCTCTTCACGAATATATCGGAAGGTCGTTCGAGTATTGTGATTTCCATTATTACGTGTATCAATAATATGTAATAAATCACTTTGAAGAAAACTGATTACAGGAGTATTTGTTTCTGAACTTTCTTCCCAAAGAATTAGTTTATCTTTTGGACTGACAGAATATCTTTTTTTATCGGTTGCGATAACAGAAAAACCAGTTGAAGAATGAGAGCGAGTATCAGCAGTAACTACTATTTTTTCTTTCTGCCCCTTATGGAAAAAACGCCTTGTATAAGTATTTCCCTTAGAGTTTTCTACTAAATCATAGGAAAAACTTTGATGTCTGTTATAATTCTCGACACCTTTTAATACAAGGTCTTCGATGTCCTTATCTGTATATTTGGCCGTTTTGATAGGAAATATGCCTTTTATTTTGCAAAAAAGAATAACTAATAAAATGGCAATAATTACGAATAATACAATAAATAATCTTCTTGTTTTCATAGAATAAATTCCCCTTTGTATAAAAGTATATCGAAAAGAAAAAATCTTGTCAATGCGAAGATAGAGAGTGAATAAAGAACCAAGGTAACGAATACATATCTTGTATTTTTTATATAGAAATGCTAGAATAGAGATATTATTAGAAGTATTAGTAAGAAAAAGAAATGATTGAAAGAATTAGAGCAGATAAAAACGGGTATCGGAAAATGAAATAAAGGAGATAATTCATGTTCAAAATACATTCTGAATACAAGCCAACAGGCGACCAACCACAAGCAATCGAATATTTGGCAAAGGGAATACAAGAGGGAAAGAAGTTCCAAACACTTCTAGGCGTTACAGGCTCTGGTAAAACGTTTACGATGGCAAACATCATTGAAAAAGTGCAAAAACCAACTCTTATCTTGGCACATAACAAGACATTAGCAGGACAGTTATATAGTGAATTCAAAGAGTTCTTTCCAGAAAACAATGTAGAATATTTTGTTTCCTATTATGATTATTACCAACCAGAAGCATATATTGCGTCTTCGGATACGTATATAGAAAAGGACTCTTCCATCAATGACGAAATCGACAAACTTCGCCATTCTGCAACCGCTTCTTTGTTTGAAACCCGAGATGTTATCATTGTTGCGTCTGTATCTTGTATTTATGGATTAGGCGACCCAATCGACTACGAGCACATGATAATTTCTCTTCGACCAGGTATGAAGAAAGAACGAAATGAAGTCTTGAAAAAGTTAATTGCGATGCAGTATACAAGAAATGAATTGGATTTCAAACGTGGAACTTTCCGTGCCAAAGGAGATATTGTAGAGATTTATCCATCTGACCAAAATGAAAGTGCCATCCGTGTCGAATTTTGGGGAGAGGAGATTGAAAAAGTACAAGAAATCAATCCGGTAACTGGCAAAGTGATTGGTGCGAGAAACCATGTTATGATTTTCCCAAATTCGCATTATGTTACAACCAGTGATAAAATGGAAAGAGCCATTGAAACCATTGAAAAAGAAAAGGAGGAACGTATCCGCTTTTTCAAAGAAAATGGAAAACTCATTGAGGCACAGCGTATTGAAGAACGAACCAATTTTGATATCGAAATGATGAAAGAAACAGGATTTTGCCAAGGTATTGAAAATTATTCTAGACATATTAGTGGAAGAGAAGCGGGAAGTCCACCATTCACATTATTTGACTATTTCCCAAAAGATTTCTTATTGCTCATTGACGAGTCCCACGCAACCATTCCACAGGTAAGGGCTATGTATAACGGAGATCGAGCCAGAAAAGAGTCCTTGGTCAACTATGGGTTCCGCTTGCCGTCCGCCTTTGATAACCGTCCGCTTCGCTTTGAAGAGTTTGAAGAACGTATTAACCAATGTGTATTTGTAAGTGCAACGCCAGCAGATTATGAAAAAGAACACGCAAAGGATAATGTGGTCGAACAGATTATTCGTCCAACTGGCTTGTTAGACCCAAAAATTGAAGTAAAACCGGTTACCAATCAAGTAGATGACTTAATTGAGCAAATCCACGAAAGAGTTGCCAAAAATGAAAGAGTTTTGGTAACAACACTAACCAAGAAAATGGCAGAGGATTTATCTGCTTATTTAGCAGGGCTAGATATTCGTGTGAAATATATGCACTCCGAAATCAAGGCATTGGAAAGAATGGAGATTATTCGTTCTTTACGTTTAGGCGAATTTGATGTATTAGTTGGAATTAACCTGTTACGAGAGGGACTAGATATCCCAGAAGTATCCTTGGTAGCTATTCTAGACGCAGATAAGGAAGGCTTTTTGCGTTCGGAACGTTCCTTGATCCAAACGATTGGACGTGCTGCTAGAAACACAGAGGGAAAGGTTATTATGTACGCGGACGAATTAACAGAGTCGATGGAAAAAGCAATCCACGAAACCAATCGTAGAAGAAAAATCCAACAAGCATACAATGAAGAACATGGTATTACACCAAAATCCATTCAGAAGTCTGTACGAGAAGCAATTCGAGCCAGTATTTTGGAAGAGGCAGAAGCGGAATACAAGATTGGCAAAGAAGAGAGTATCGAAGATGTTATCAATACATTAACAGATGAGATGTTAAAACACGCAGCGGCGATGGAGTTTGAAAAAGCAGCAGAATTACGAGATAAAATTAAAGAACTAGAAAGAAGTCGCTAAAATAATATCACCTAATTTGGCATTCTACATACGCTAAATTAGGTGATATTTTTATGAAATGGATACAGGAACTTTATGAAGATGCGAAAAATATACAGGAAAAAGACCCAGCCTGTCCCAATGTGTTACAGACTATTTTACTATATCCAGGTTTCCACATTCTCGTTTTCCATCGAATAGCACATTTTCTATACCTCCATCATAGGTTCTTTCTTGCTAGACTAATTTCACAATTAGGAAGATTTCTTACTGGGATTGAAATCCACCCAGGTGCGAAAATTGGAAGAAGGCTACTGATAGACCATGGGATGGGAATTGTGATTGGGGAAACTGCAACTATTGGAGATGATTGCACTATTTATCATGGAGTAACTTTAGGTGGAACGGGAAAAGATAAACACAAAAGACACCCAGATATTCGGAAATCGTGTTATGCTTGGTTGTGGAGCCAAAATTTTAGGACCAATTCGTATTGGCGATGATGTAAAAATTGGAGCTGGTGCTGTTATCTTAAAATCGATTGGACAAAGAAAAGTAGTAGTAGGGGTACCTGGAAGAGAAATAGTAAAAAGTTGATAGAAAAAGCATTTGGTGTTATAATTGTACCAGAAACATACCAGTATCGTCCTAATATTGGTATGAAAAACTTTGAGAAGGGTGAAAACAGTGAAAATATTTCTTAAGATTTTAGGAGGTATTTTTGCACTTGTGATTACGGGTGCATTCGTTATTTTCTTGTTTAGCTCCATATATAACTACAATGTTTCCAATGCCTTTCGGTGTCTGATCGAAGGAGATAAGGAGGCGTGCATAGGCTTACTCATCTTACTGGCATTAGGGGGACTAATTTGTTTCTATCCCATTTGCTACGAGATTGGAAACGCCATCAACGAGCATTTTGGATAAATAAGGAAATGGTAACTCTGAATAGGACTAGGAGTTACCGCTTTTTATGAAAAAATACAAGAAGTATATACCAAACTATTGTTTTTATTTTGAAAGTAGGATATAATAGGGCAAGTTACAGGAGGAGATACAAGATGAACGATAAAATAATAATCAAAGAAGCAAAAGTGCATAACTTAAAAAATATTAGTTTAGAAATACCAAGAGATAAATTAGTTGTGGTAACAGGACTTTCTGGCTCTGGTAAGTCTTCTTTAGCCTTTGATACCCTATATGCAGAGGGACAAAGAAGATATGTTGAAAGTCTATCTTCCTATGCAAGGCAATTCCTAGGTCTTATGGAAAAACCAGATGTAGAGTCGATTGACGGACTATCTCCAGCCATCTCCATTGACCAAAAAACAACTTCCAAAAACCCCAGATCAACGGTTGGAACCGTAACCGAAATCTATGACTACATTCGTTTACTTTATGCTCGTATTGGTGTGCCATATTGTCCTAATTGTGGGAAGAAAATTCAAAAGCAAACCATTGACCAAATTGTGGACGAGATTATGGGGCTAGAAGAAGGAACCAAAATCCAAGTATTAGCACCGATTGTTCGTGGAAGAAAAGGCGAATTTACCAAACAATTAGAGAGTTACCAAAAAGAAGGGTTTGTTCGTGTTCGCATTGATGGGGAGATTTACGAATTAACTGACGATTTTGAAATTGACCGTAAGAAAAAGCATAATATTGAAATCGTAGTAGACAGATTGGTAATTCACGAAGATATTCGTTCTCGCTTAACGGAGTCCGTGGAAACAGCACTTCGCTATGCCAACAATTTAGTGAGTGTAGATATTGTGGGGCAAGAAACAAGGTTATTTAGCCAAAACTATGCTTGCCCAGACTGTGGCATTAGTTTTGAGGAATTATCGCCACGTATGTTTTCTTTCAATAACCCACTTGGTGCCTGTCCAGATTGTATGGGAATTGGCTATTTGATGAAAATGGACGAGGACTTAATCATTCCAGATAAAAATAAGACCTTGTATGATGGTGTAAAAGCCTTTGGCTCAAGTGCCCTTAAAAAAGGTGAAACCATGGCAAAAATGTATTTTGAAAGTATCGCCAATAAATATGGCGTAGATATCTCGCAACCGATTAAAAAGCTTCCTCGTGAGTTTATGGAGAAAATCCTTTATGGAACAGGAGAAGAAGCAATCGATTTTGTCTATGAGTCGCCAGCTGGTGTGCGAAAATTCACAGCACCATTTGAAGGCGTTTTGCCAACCTTAGAAAGAAGACATTCCGAAACCAAATCTCAAGGAATGCGAGATTTCTATGAAATGTATATGAGCAATTTGGATTGTCCAACTTGTAAAGGAACTCGTTTGAAGAAAGAAAGTCTTGCTGTTCGTGTAGGTGGAAAGAACATTAACGAATTAACGGAAATGTCGATTGACGCGATTAAAGACTTCTTAAATGGCTTAGAACTTAGTAAGAAAGATGCTATAATAGCAGACCAAATTTTGAAAGAACTCAATAAACGTCTTCAATTCTTAATTGATGTAGGACTAGACTATCTAACATTGGCAAGAAGTGCTGGTTCTTTATCTGGAGGAGAAGCACAACGTATTCGTTTGGCAACCCAAATTGGTTCTGGTTTAACAGGTGTGCTATATATCTTAGATGAGCCAAGCATTGGATTACATCAAAGGGATAATGATAAACTACTTGCTACCTTAAAGAAATTGAGAGATTTAGGAAATACCTTAATTGTCGTAGAACATGACGAAGATACGATGTATGCAGCAGACCAAATTATCGATATCGGTCCAGGAGCAGGGGTACATGGCGGAAATGTCATTGCACAAGGAACTGCTGAAGAAATCAAACAAATTTCAGACTCCATTACAGGACAATATTTAAGTGGCAAAAAGAAGATTTTAGTACCAGAAAAGCGAAGGAAATCCAATAAGAAATCCATTGAGATCATTGGAGCAAGGGAAAACAACCTAAAAAATCTAAGTGTAAAAATTCCACTTGGTCAATTTGTTTGCGTAACTGGTGTTTCAGGTTCTGGCAAATCTACGCTCATCAATGAAATCTTGTATAAATCCTTAGCCAAAGAAATCAATGGTTCGAATGAAAAGCCTGGTGCCCATAAAGAAATTAAAGGAATTGAAAATATCGATAAAATCATTAACATTGACCAATCTCCAATCGGAAGAACGCCTCGTTCTAATCCAGCAACTTATACAGGAGTATTCGACTTTATCCGAGATATTTTTGCTAGTACCAATGAAGCCAAAATGAGGGGCTATGAAAAGGGTAGGTTTAGTTTCAATGTACAAGGGGGAAGGTGTGAGGCATGTAGCGGAGATGGTATTATTAAGATTGAAATGCACTTCCTACCAGATGTTTATGTCCCTTGCGAAGTATGTAAAGGAAAGCGATACAACAGTGAAACCTTGCAAGTAAAATACAAAGGAAAGACTATTTCTGATGTTCTGGATATGACTGTAGAAGAAGCCTTAGAATTCTTCAAAAATGTACCGCGTATCCATAGTAAAATCCAAACACTCTATGATGTAGGATTAGGATACATTAGACTTGGACAGCCATCTACTACTTTGTCTGGTGGAGAAGCACAACGTATTAAGCTTGCAACTGAATTATCGAAAAAGGCAACTGGAAAGACGCTATATATCTTGGACGAACCAACCACCGGTCTTCATATCGCAGACGTTCACCGTTTGGTCAATATTTTGCAACGATTGGTGGATACCGGAAATAGCATTGTGGTTATTGAACATAATTTAGATTTAATTAAAACCGCAGACTATATTATTGACTTAGGACCAGAAGGCGGAGATAAAGGTGGAACAATTGTTGGTGTTGGCACTCCAGAACAAATTGTACGAAACGAAAAGAGTTATACAGGAAAGTTCTTAAAGAAATATTTAGAATAAAAGAAAAACAGCATTTCGAAAAAAGGAATGCTGTTTTTTGCGTTCTTATTGATTACAATCTTGTGAGTTGTTTTTATTGTTGTTTTGTGAGTTGCTGTTAGACTTTGAAGAATTATTTTTCTTACTGCTTTTATCTGCCATTTGGAACACCTCCATTTCTAATCTATAGTTTGAACGAAAAAAATCAAAATATACATTGTTTCTAGAAATTAACTGGTATATAATGAAGAAGAAAAAAGTAAAGGATTTGAAAAAATGAAAGAAATTGTTCAAAAATTACAACAGCGAGGCGAACACATTGCTACGATGGAATCTTGTACTGGAGGTTATCTTGCCTCTGAAATCACGAATATATCTGGCAGCTCTGACATATTTCGTCTTGGCTTAGTAACCTATCATAATGAAGAAAAAATAAGATTTGGTGTAAAAAAAGACACCATTGCAAAATATACCGTATATAGTAAAGAAGTAGCTCAAGAAATGGCAAAGTGTGCTAGTCAGATGGCAAATACAGAATGGGGAATAGGAACCACTGGTATTCTTGGAAGACCAGACCCGCAAAATGGAAATATTGCAGTGCAAAAGGCATATTACGCTATTTTTCACCAAGGGGAATTTGTAACAGGAGAAGTTTCTTTTGCAGGAGATAATCGAGAGAAAAACAAGCAAGCAATTTTTGAAAAAATCCGAGAGGACCTATTGGAAAAATTAGAAGAAAGATAAGGAGAAACAATGGAGCATATTGTAATTGGAATAGAAGGATTAGTAGGAGCAGGAAAAACAACCATGGCGCGAAAACTCCTAGATTGCATACCAGATAGTATTATCCTACATGGCGGAAATATCTATCGAGCAGTAGTCGCCACCTTGCTAAAGTCTGGACTATCCGGTAAAGAATTGGCCAAACAAGCAAGCGGATTAGACCCTTTGGAAATCTTGAAACAGCAGAAATTATCTGTTGAAATCGAAAATCGTGAAAGCGTGATTTATTGGAATGGCAAGAAAATGGAAGAAAAAGATTTACAGTCTGAGGCATCTTCGATGGCAGTATCACAAATGAGTCAAGTAGCCAATAACCAAAAGTTGTATGCCTTTGGAAGAGCGCTCATTCGCAGTTTTCAAGAAGAGTATAACGTTATTTTATCTTCTCGCGATATTATGAAAATGTACCCAGAAACCGATTACCATTTTTTTATTACCGCAAGTTTAGAAGAACGAATTCGCAGAAAATACATACAATATACCGAAAATCAAACAATAGTAGATGAAGCAAAATTCAAACAGGAATTGAAAGAACATATTCAAGAAAGAGATGAATTACAAGAAAAAGCAGGGTATTACAAGCAATATGAGAAAACGATTGTAATCGATGTAACAGAGGATACCGCTCCAGAACAATCGGTTCAAAAGATGTTAGCACATATGAAAATACCAAGCATGCGATAGGAGGATTACCATGTACTATAATCAAAAATTAGAAGAATTTGAAGCATATTTAAGAGGAAAAAAAGTAGCAGTGATAGGAATGGGAGTAAGCAACAAGCCACTTCTTGCGTATCTACATTCTTTTGCCTGTGATACTACCGTTTTCGATAAACGAGAAGACGCAAAAATCGACCCAGAAATTTTACAGAAGGTAGAAGAATTAGGCATTCAGAAACACTTTGGAGAAGATAATTTATCTTACTTGCATGGTTTTGATATTATCTTCCGTTCTCCAAGTTGTCGACCAGATACACCAGAAATTGTAGCCGAGGTAGAAAGAGGAGCAGTCCTTACCTCAGAAATTGAATTAGTATTAGAATTATGTCCAGGTAAGGTAATTGGTGTAACCGGAAGTGATGGCAAAACAACGACTACAACACTCATTTATGAGATGGTGCAAAAGAAAGGCTATCCTTGCTATTTAGGTGGTAATATTGGTTATCCAATCTTCACAAAACTTCGTGAAATGACAAATGAAACGATTGTGGTATTAGAATTAAGTAGTTTCCAACTCATGGATACGAAAATCAGTCCAGATATTGCCGTTATTACGAATATTGCACCAAATCATTTAGATATCCATAAATCTTATGAGGAATATATTGAATGTAAGGAAAATATTTTCCATTTCCAAAGTGAGAGAGGTATTTTTGTAACTAATTATGAGAATGCTATTACGAGAAAACTAGCCGAAACGGTACCAGGTAGAGTGGTATTTTTCAGTAGCAAGACCAAATTAGAAAATGGCTATTTCTATGAAGATGGGATTATTAAGAAAAGCGAAGATGGCTTGCGTAGACATATCATTACAACAAAGGATATTCCTCTTCGTGGCGTACACAATTTTGAAAATATTTGTACGGCACTTGCTGCAACGGAAACTTTAGTGGATGTAGATACCCAAAGAGAGGTTATCCAAAACTTTAAGGGAGTAGAGCACCGTTTAGAGTTCGTTCGTGAAATCGATGGTGCGAAATGGTACAATGACTCGATTGGAACCAGCCCATCTCGTACCATTGCTGGACTACAGTCTTTTGAAGAAGATATTGTTTTAATTGCAGGTGGTTATGATAAACATTTAGATTATGCACCAATTGCAAAGCCTATTTTGGATAATGTAAGAGAATTGGTACTAATGGGAGCAACCGCACCAAAAATTTATGAGGCTGTTATGCAAGAGGTAAAAAAAGAAAAAAGACAGATTTCTGTTCATATGTGTGATAGTCTGCAAGAAGCGGTAAACACAGCAAAAGAAGTAGCCAAATTAGGCGATGTTGTCTTGTTTTCACCAGCAAGTGCAAGTTTTGATTTATTCAAAAACTTTGCAGAAAGAGGCGAAAAATTCAAAGAATTGGTAAAAGAATTGTAACAAAAATGGGGAGAATACATAGTATAGGGTAACAAGAAATGAGGAGGTTATACTATGTATTACAACTATGACGAATATATGCGAGAAGTTTTAGGCTATCCAAAAGCAAATGACCGTAACCCTGTTCCACAAGAAGAACCTTACCAAGCGTCGGTTACATACCGCCCAGAATATGAGGCTAGAACAGATTTAATCATGTGCTATCCAGATTTACGACCCAATCACAGAAGACGATGTCAATAAAATGGCACTGGAAATCTATTTCAATTTTGAAGTTGATGAGAAAAGAGAAGAGGTTGAAGAAAACAATCGAAGTGTTGAGCCACGAGGAACCAGTCGAAGTATGACACGTGGGAATAACGCAAGATTTGACCGAAACTTAGAGAAGAGTATTCAAGCAAAACCAAGCGGAAAAGAAATTGAGAAAGTGGAAGAAAATAGGGAGGAAGAAGGGCGTATTATGCCTCCTCGTAAGCCAAACAATTCAACTTTGTTAGATTTAATTAAAATTCTAATCTTAAATCAAATTTTAGGAAGGCCAAATTATCCAGGAAGACCTCCAATGCCACCTCGTCCACCGCGCCCTCCAATGCATCCAAGAGATGAATATACAGACTACGGAGATTATCCATACTGGTCCTATTAAAAAATAGGAAAGATATGCAAAGAAAAGTGCATATCTTTTTTCTTTTTTGAAAAAAATAATACTATTCTAAAGAAAGGAAGAAGAGAAGATATGAAAACAAAAGAATGTATGTGTCAAAACATTATTGTTGCTCATCCAAATACATCAGTAGAAGACTGTTGTAGAATGATGGGAGAAAATCATGTTGGCTGTATGCCAGTTTGCAATGAGGAAAATCAAATTGTGGGGATTGTTACAGACCGCGATATTGTCCTTCGTGGAATTGCCTGCCAAAAAGATCCAAAACAGACCAAACTTTCAGACATCATGACAACACAAGTTTGTTGTTGTAACGCATCGGATGACTTAGAAAAAGCAGAAAAAGTAATGAAGGAGAATAAAGTACGAAGATTACCAATCGTAGAAAACAATCAAGTGGTTGGTATTCTTACCATTGGAGATTTGGCTTGTAGCAACAATGTATCTTGCGAATGCCTTGGTGAAACTTTAGAAAACATTTGTCATGATAATCAATGTAATGCTGAATAAATGAGCAAATGGAGCAAGTAGTCTTTTGCCAAAGGCTACTTGTACATATTTTCCAGAGGACGAGCATAAGATAGGGAAGGAAGAGAGGAGAAACAATATGGTTGTTGATATGAAATATATAACAAGGGTAATTCGTAAGGTTATTCCTCTTATTCTTTCTGTTATTGCTCTTTATCTTGGATTTCGATTGGCCATTTTTTATCTGCCATTTCTAATTGCTTTTATTTTAGCACTTATGATTGAGCCAGCCATTCGCTTTTTTATGCGAAAAACGCATTTAAGGAGAAAGGCGAGTTCCATTATTGTATTTGTTATTGCCTTGTCCATCATTATTGGTATTATTGTTTGGGCAGTCGCTACAATTGTTTCAGAGGCTTCTAATTTGCTATTGAATTTGAATGAATACTTTGAAAAGGGCTCTCAATTTATTAGTGGAATTGCCTCTCAAGTGGATTTATCTCGTTTTCAATTATCCGAATCGGTGGTGAAAACTTTAGAAAATGCGGCCAATGATACACTAAGCCAAATTTCTACTTGGGCAAAGGATTTACTTGTAAAAACTATTGACCAGGCCTCACAAATTCCCAACATCTTTATTTGCATTATCATTTCTTTTCTAGCACTGTATTTCATGTGTACAGATAAAGTGTATATGATTGACCAGTTAGAGCATCATCTTCCGAAAATCTGGGTGAAAAAAATAGGCTTGCATATTAAAGCCATCTCGAAATCCTTGGGCGGATACTTAAAGGCAGAGTGTATTTTGATTTTCATTTCTTTTGTCATATCCGTAATTGGATTATATGTTTTCCGACTGATGGGGTTGGGAGTAGGATACCCACTTTTGGCAGCGCTTGGAATTGGATTTGTGGATGCTCTCCCAATCTTTGGATCAGGAACGGTCATGCTGCCTTGGGCAATCTTATCTGCCTTTGATGGAAATATTAGCCTAGCCATTGCAATTTTCATCCTATGTGCAATTATGTCGATTGTACGCCAAATATTAGAACCAAAACTGGTTAGTAAACACATTGGTATCCATCCTATTTTCACACTACTTGCTATGTATACTGGTTTCAAATGGATTGGAGTAATGGGTCTATTATTGGGACCAA
>CANSOY010000033.1 GCA_947648765.1 uncultured Clostridium sp. | reverse complement strand
ATGACCGCATTCAGCGTTATTCCGGCAAGGATTATTAGCACGACTATTGTTACTAGTCATACCTTATCTATACGGTTTTTCTGTCCTATTTCTTTCCCAAAGACCACAAAATAAGGCAAGGAGTCGTTTCCTTGCCTTATCTATTTTTTCTCTTATTTATGCACGTGGATGTGCTTTTTTGTATACATTTTTCAATCCTTGATTTTGGAATTGCATATATACTTGAGTAGAAGATATATCCGAATGTCCAAGCATGGTTTGGATTGCTTTTAGGTCTGCTCCATTTTGTAATAAATGGGTTGCAAAAGAATGTCTTAACACGTGTGGTGTAATATCTTTTGAAATGTGTGCTTGTTCTTTATAGTATTTTACAATTTTCCAGAAACCTTGTCTAGTTAAACGTTTTCCGTTAATATTGACAAACAATGCTTCTTCGTTTTCGTCTTTTACTAGGATTGGTCTTGCATTGTCGATATATTCTTTTAATGCTTTTGCTGAGATGGTTCCAATTGGAATATTTCTTTGCTTATTTTGGTTTGAACAGGTTACAAAACCTTCTTTTAGATTAACATCATCACAGTTTAGGTTAATAATTTCTGTAACACGCATACCAGTAGCATAAGCAAGTTCTAGCATAGCTTTATCTCTTGAACCTTTTAAGTCCACATTTTTTGGTTGTTCTAGTAGTAATTCTACTTCTTGTGAGGTCAAAATGCTTGGCACTCTTTTCTCAATTTTTGGTGCTTGTAAATTCATCGTTGGGTCTTCTTTTACTTTACGATTTCTTAATAAGAATTGATAAAAAGAACGAATTGTTGCTAAGTTTCTAGAAATCGTAGATGTTTTTTTTCCAATCTCACTCAAATGATCTAAGTATCTCTTTAAGTCGCTTTGATCTACTTTTGCATAATTCATTCGATTTTCTTCTGCATACTCTTGATATTGTAAAATATCTCTCTCATAAGATTGCAATGTGTTGTTAGATAACTTTTTATCATTTTGCAAAAATTCTAAAAAAAGTTTGATTTGTTTTTCCATTATCGTTCCCCTACTTTAGATATATTTGTACAAAATTAAGGGTTGTACAAAGCCCATTTCAATTTACATAACTTAACCATTTATGTTATATCAAATTTAGACAGAAAAGTAAATATCTTTTCTTGTTTTTTTCAAGAAAAATATTTTTTAATACAAATTGACGGTCAATCGAAACAAATTTGTCGAGCCATATACCTCTACAAATGTACCAATACAAAAAACGCCTGCTAAGATAAGGCTCATCATACTATGTTTGTAAATCTCAAATTTAATCGTTTCTTTTCGATGGTCTTTCAGAATTGCCTTATATAGTTTCATTCCACTTACTCCCAAAAAGATTAAGCATGGAATAAAGATGATGTTTTGCAATAAAATCGAGGAAAAGGCAAAGATTGCACCTTTTTGCACTCCTAGGCAAGCAATCACGGCTGCAATCGAATAGCCAAGTGAGAACCCTTTATATAGTAGGATTCCTAGTACAACCGGCATGCCAATTACAGTAGAACCGGCAAACCATAATAAAATCACTAGACTCATATTCGTTATTAAATTTTGGCGAATGAGGCTTCCTTGGTCAATTTGTGCTGTGCCTTGTTGTAAGACCCCGAATGAAATTTTGAATATAGTTGTGTATTTGCGTTTGTGCTTCTCCTTCTAAATGATTGACATAGATAACACCTAAGGTAATTCCAATTAGAAATATGATAAAAATTAGTAAAAACTCACGAAGATTATGGAATACATAATTCAAAATAACAGTTGTTATTCGATTTCTTCTTTCTCTTTTTCTCATCTGTTTCCTCCATCTGTTTCTTAACAAATGTCTATTCAGAAACATAAGAATTATGACAAAGAATTATTTAACAAGCGGTTAGTTTTCCGTATACTCCTCCGCCACCGGCTTGGATGTTTATTCTTCCTTCTCTTGCCTTAATAATCGTTTGGGCTACCTTCTCTCCAACTACTCCTTCTAGGTCGTCCTCAGATAATTTATGTAAGATGTTCATTTCGGTTTGGAAAGTTTCCAATAATTTATCAATGGTTTTTCCTCCAACTCCTGGTATAAACGTAAGTGGAATTTGGTAAATGTATGGTGGACGGAAACTTGGACTTTGGGTAGTTGGTTTGTCCTTAATTTCCTCAATTCGATCAAACACACCCATTGTAATTTTACTACTATCACAGTCCGGACATCTTCTAACTGGAGGATTTCCTTCAATTGGTTTATTGCAAATTTCGCAGAAAGTGCGATGATATTTTCCTAGTTTTGGATCTAAGCCATAATTGGCTAAAATCTTTCTTCCACCTTCATTATGAAGTGCTTTCACAAATTCTTTGAAACTAATTCCATCAAGCCATAATTTATTATATTCTCTTGCAATTTTGGGTAAAGAATGTGCATCCGAATTGGTTAAGAATGTCTTAGTTTCTAATTCTGAAATGGTGTCTGCTAAAAAGGTATCCGAACTAAGTCCTAATTCAATGGCTGGAATACGGTCATATTTTTCTTGAAAAATGCGTTTAATACGTGTTGTACAATTCCCATAAAAACTTTTATGTGGTGTGAAGGCATGTGCTGGTATCAAAATCCCATTATATTTTTCTACAATATCAATTAAATCATAGGCTGAAATGTTGGCTCTTTGTGAACTCAGGGTAATATTGTTGATATGGGTGGACATCTCTTTTGAAAATGCTTTGATATCTGCAAGTTTTGGAAAGTAGCAAAGGTTATGTGCACTTCCCGTCTTTCCATTATCATTTACTTCCGAAGTTTCAATTTCACTTCCTAAAATGATACAAACCTTATCTTTATAGATAATGCCTCCATCTTCAATTTCATAGGCTTCCCCTGTTTTCAAAAATTCTTCAATATCTTCAATGACATAAGGTGATGCACAGTCAATAATCCCTACAATGTTAATTCCTTTACGGTCTGCACATTCTTTTGCAATATTGGCAAAATTAAGAGACCTTGCTGCTGTAATTTTAATTGGCTTTCCTTTTTCGCTTCTTCCAATGTGGACATGCAAATCTGCAAATACTTCATTCATTTTTCTTCATTCCTTTCTCTATTTTTCGCATAAGAAGAGATTGAGAAAATTTTCTTATCTCAATCTCCTATTTTTCTTTTGTGTTTCTATTTCAAAAATTCTCTTTCGTCCATTCTTTTCATTGCCTCTATATCCGCAGCCGTTGGTATAACTGGTTTCTCCTTTTTCTCTTCCTGTATTTCTTTCGTTTCTGTTTCTTCTATTGCAAGCTTTGCCATTTCATAGAGTCTAGAAGCTGTTTTTATACTAATGCTTAATTGTTTTTCTTTATCATACATAGTTAGTGCATTTTGACGAGATATTTTATTAAATTCTTCTGCAAATTCACTAATAATCCCTCGTCCAATACGAGAAACACCTACTGCGTTATTGTTTTCTGCATTTAGCGTAGAGCGGTAATTCGTTGTAATTTTCTCCATTTGCTCAATGAAATTGATAAAAGTTATTAAATATAGATTATCACAATCTTTTAAGTTACGATATTCTAGTAAAACAACTGCATCTTCTACTTTGAAAGCTGCTCGTTCTGGTCTTACCAGTAGCATACCCCCAAATTGATCCACTAATTCTAAGGTATCCGCTTCTAGCTCTCTTGGTTTTAATCCGCTATATCGATTTACCTCTTCACAAATACGGCAAAATTTATCTTGAAAGCCAAGTAGACTTAAGTATTCAGCGCCATCTTTTGCATAAGATTGTACTTTGCTTAAGTCACTGGGATTTTCTGTTTTTTTACAATTACATAATAAATTCGCAGTAAGAGCAAGGTTTTGTTCTACTTCTAAGTCTGTTACTTCTAGGAATAACTTAAGTAACAAGGTTTTGAACACAACCGATGGGTCAAAAAATAAAGAGGCTTTTTTCTTAAGGTAATACATAATCTCCATTTTCTTTACCCAATCTCTTTCTGCAAGAATATATTCTGCAAAACTACTTTCCATATTCTTACCTCCAAAGACACATTTTTCGGCATTTTTTCTGTTTCTATTATATGCGAATTACAAATATAGTTCAATAATATTACAAAAAAGTAACAGAAGTGTAACATAATTGAAATATGTCCACTTCTGTTTCTTATTCGAATAATTTACTTTCTTCAATTTGGGCTTTTACATCCTCGATTTTATCATTGTTTTCAATCACATAATCACATCTAGCTTTGAAAAAATCGTTATCTTCTTGGATGCTAATTCGCTTTTCTGCTACTTCTTCGGTAATGCCATCTCGTTTGCAGATACGCTCAATTTGCAAGTCTTTTTGTGAAATGATAGCAATACTCGCATCACAGATTTTGTCCAGTTCTGCTTCAAACAAAAGTGGTGCATCAATGACAACAATTTCTTTGTCGGTTTCTGCCATTATTTGCTTAATTTGCTTGGTAATATGGTTAAACGTATAGCCATTTAGCATTTTTCTTTTTTTGTCATCGTGGTAAATGAAATCCGCTAATTTTTTACGGTTTAATTCGCCATCTGATGTTAAAATGCTTTTTCCAAAAATATGTGCAATTCCTTCTACATATGAACTTCCCTTTTGGGAAAGATCTTTTGCAACTTGGTCTGCGTTAATAATGCAGACGTCATATAATGATTGAATAATCTCACAAACCGTACTTTTCCCGGCTCCTGAACTTCCTGTTATTCCAATTACTTTCATAAATTCAAACACTTTCTCTTTGTTATCTTACAATTAATGGATTGGTATAGTCTAGATTTGCTCTAGACTCATATTCATAACCTAAGGTATAGGTATCGCTGGCGAATAAGTCAATAGCAAGCATTTGCTGAATTTGTCTGCTTGGTCTGTCATCTAAAAACTTTTTAACTGATGTTACTAAATTCGTTTTTGGATCTCTTCGTACAATCTCAGATAACAATTCTTTTCCTTTATCATTACACCCTAGTACACGCAAATATGGTATTACCTTGCGAGATAAATCCATCATTTTGCGGTCTATTCCTAATAATGCATAGACCAAAATACGTTGAATTCTCGTTTGGGTGTATCGTTTCGTTTTTACCATATCAATAAAATCTCGGATGGTATTACAATTTTCGGCTGCTTCTTTAATGCTGTATTCCAAGCCTTCCGATACATCTGGGATATTAGCAATATCTCGAATGGTCATTTTGCGAAGATTATATAAAATAATGGTTTCATATTTTCGCAAGTCAAACACCAAGTTCCCTCTTTTCATTTCTTCACGAAGGAGCATATAGCATTCCCTTGGCATAACTCTTCGGATATCGTCAAACTGTTGTAATTGCACCAATTTACGAATAGCAGATGCACTCGCAAAATCGTCTACAATTTTATCGTCATTGTAGAATACTTTTTTGCGTTGCACGCCAAGTGGCATCATATCGCTTTTCGTTTTCTTGAGAGCCTTTAGATATTCGATTGCTAGGATATTATTCGATCCAGATAGAATATTGGCATATCGCTTAATATCGTTCAAATACATCATAATGGCACTTTCACGTGCTTTTGGAAACGAATTTCCTCGGCTTAATTCATGATTGAGCATGGTTACATATTCGCGTGGTTCTTGGTACAAAACATTGGCAATATTATTCAAACTAGATAAATCATTGGACTCCATACCAAAAGCAAGGTTTGTTACAATTCCTGTGGTATTTAATACCTTTACGGCACCTTCTGCAAAGTTTTCTGCACTCGATACACTGTAAATCGTAGGCAGTTCAAGAACAAGGTCAATCCCTCCTGCTAAAGCCATTTCCGTTTTGGTCCATTTATTGATTAAAGAAGTGCCTCCTCTTTGGGCAAAGTTTCCCGTCATAACGCAGATGGAATAATTGCAGCCAGAACGCTGTTTTGCTTCTTCTAAATGGTATAAGTGTCCATTATGAAATGGATTATATTCTGCTATAATTCCGAGAACTCCAGCCACAGATTTCGCCTCCTTGCTCAAAATGACTTGTACTCCTTTTGATTTGTTGATATAATATCATAAAATCAAATGATTTTCAATGAATAACCAAAGAATATTTAAGAAGGAGAAATCAAAATGGACGAAATCGTGATTTATACCGATGGAGCGTGCTCACGGAAACCCTGGACCTGGTGGTTGGGGTGCTGTTTTAATGTACCAAGACCAAAAAAAAGAAATCTCTGGTGGAAAAAAAGATACGACCAATAATATCATGGAATTAACCGCTGTGATTGAAGGCTTGAAATTATTAAAACATCCTTGCAAAGTTTCCCTTTACAGTGATAGTGCTTATGTAGTAAATGGCTTTTTACAAGGCTGGATTTATAACTGGATCAAAAAAGGCTGGAAAACAGCAGATGGCTCCCCTGTTAAAAATAAAGAATTATGGCAAGAATTATATGAATTAACCAAAGTCCATGAAGTAAAGTTTATCAAAGTAAAAGGACACGCAGATAATGAATGGAATAATCGCTGTGATGAACTTGCTCGTAATGCCATTTCAACAATCAAATAAAACAAAAAAACTCGAATTTTTCCATTCGAGTTTTTTCTTGTTTTATTTTTTCTTTTCGTCAGTTTCTTCTGCCTGTTTTGCTTTTTGCGTACGACTTTCCAAGCATACCGTTACGGCTCCTACTGCGATAAAGAGAACCGCTAATATTTCTGCGATAATGTAAGAGTCAATAGTAAGTCCACAAATTTCAATTAGGCTGAATAATCCTAGAACAGCTACGAGTATCGTTGCCAATGTTTCTAAGCCTACCTTTAAGGCTCCTAATTTACGATAAACAACTGCTTCATAAGCGATTGCAAAAACAATGAAAATACCAATACATACGAGATATGGTCGAATTTCTTCCCATAAATCTGCAGAAGGAATATCCGATACTTCAAAACTATCCCTTGTATTCTCAAGTCCATATTTTTCATTTAAGATTTCATTGATTTTGGTAATTTGTTCTTCTGTAATATCTGCTGTTGTGATAGCAAGTACATCTTCAAATGGACGCATTTTTTGGAATTCTACGGTTTGTTTTCCAAAAACATCTTTAGTAAGTTCTCGAACTTCTGCTAAATCAAATTCTTTTCCCATATATACCGTTGTTTTCTTTGCTTGGGTATATTCTAATCCAAGGTTAAATCCCGTTACGGCTGTCATAACGGTTCCAATCACGATAAATACAACAATGACTGCACCTATTATTTTTTTCATATCTTTTCTTCTCCTATATTTCTTTTTGCTGTTTTTTATTTTCTAGTTCCTAGTACGTGTGTTCTCATAACGGTAACTAGGAATAGTACAATCGTTAAAATTCCCCAGAATAAGGTCATTCCAAAACTGTAAATTGGTAACCATTTCATAAAGCAAAATACAATGCTAAGAACAAATACTGGTACTAACACTTTAATTGCTGCTATGATTCCGTCTTTTAAGTTCTTTTTAGCATCTGCTTCATTTAATTCTTTGGTATAATTTTTTAGCATCATCCAATCGGCAAGAATTGCTAAGATTACTGTTACAACAACTGCGCTGATTGTTTCTGCGGTTAAGATAACATTGGTATAGCGAACTAGGATAAGTTGTGTTGCTACAATTCCAATTATCGTAATCACAGCAAAGATTTTTTCTCTGCGGAAACGGATGGCAATACCGATTACGCAAAGAACTGCTAATACAATGGCTGGTACAATTAGTTTGTCCATTTCTTGTCTGTCTAGTGGCATCGTATTGTATACATTTTCGTCTACTTCATATTCGAGTGGTAATGCTTCTTTATCAATAATAACAGAGAAGTTAGACGCTTGTTGCAAATATTTTTGTAAGTCTGACGTGCTAGTTGTTTCGGTTCCAACCGTTAATTGTAGATTTCCTGTTGTGTTTTCACGGTCAAATGCGGTTGTAATTAAATCATTTCCATCTAAACGAATAAGTACCTTTTTCGTGGTATCATTTCCTTCTTCGTCTTTCGACTCCACATAGTTTTTGGAAATTTCTCTTAATTTTTCTTTTCCTTCTTTGTTGTATTCAACATTTAGGAATACAATCGTTCCACCAGTATTTCCTGTGGTATATTGCACACCGGATTTTTTAATTTGTGCATTGCTAAGCAATACTTCCTTGGTGTCATTATCGATAATTTCAAAAACACCTCTGTCTACAATGACACTGCTAATCGTATCTGTGTAGGTGCTATCTAGTACTTGGATATATACTTTACCAGTAGACTTGTCCATACGAATGGTGTAGTAGGACTCAGAAGCAATTCTATCCAAACGTGCACGGAAAAGCTCTTTTACTTTTGCATAATTTTCCTCGGTTAGCATTTCTTTCGTATTGCCTGTCTTTTCTTGGGATTGCTCTGCTTGTTCTTCTTGGCTTTTTTCGCCTTCTTCTTGTCCCTCTTCGGTTTTGGTTTCTTCTTTTGGCTCAGTTGGCTTTAATACAATGGTGCGATAACCAGTTACGCCATCTCCTAAAATATATTTTGGAAGTTTATTCTCATATTGATAAATCCCTTTTTGGTAAAATCCAACAAATGATACAATGGATAATAGGACGATAATTCCAGTTACTAATATTACTTTTAGTGCTTTATTTTTCACGATAATTCCTCCTCGTTATTACAATAATTTTGTCCCATTCATAATGAGTTCAAACCAAATGCCAAGATATTTCGCAGCATATTTACTCATCATCGTTCGGTCCATAAATATTTCAAAATAGTCTAATACTGGTGATATTTCTGTATCAATGGTTAAATCCAAAATCACTTTTCTTTCTTCTTTGAGAATTTGGAAATTCGCATTGGTTACCGCATAATTTACTTTATCATGTTTATCAAAACTAGACATGTTCGGATTGGAAACACGGTCGCGGTGCACATCTGACTTATCTGCCAAAATAAGTGCTGCTGAAATATCACTCACGGCTGTGCCTGTCTGCTCATCATGATTTCCAATCGCCATCATAATTTCGGTTCTGGATTTTACATCCATCCCCATTTCTTTTAACAGTTGATACGCTAGAATTGCACCAGAATGTGCATGATCTATGCGGTTAATCCCATTTCCGATATCGTGTAGATATCCTGCAATACGAGCAAGTTCAATTCGTTCTTGCGGATATCCCAAAGTCTCGAGCACCCTTGCTGCTCTTTCTGATACAATGGAAATATGGCGGATGGAGTGTTCCGTATAACCTAATGCGTCCATCTGCCTTTGTGCTCCTAGTATCAGTTCTTTTATTTCCTCACTATTTTTTACATCTTCAAATGTTACCATTGTTTCCTCCTATGTAGATTTTCATTCTGTCTTGCTAAATTTTACCGTATATCCATAAAAATAGCAAGATTTTTGCAAAATTATTTACTTGGTTTTTGCAAAATTAACCCCAATAATCCCACCTAACATTCCTGTTAGAATAGCAGCCACAAGCATAATTCCCGTATGTAGGGTAAAAGACATTCCTTCCATTAAGATACTCGAGATAATCCATAATACCAAAAGATAAATCCCTCCTACAAATCCACCATTTACCATCCCATTTTTGGTGTTTTTTCTGGCTGTAAACACACTTCCAATTAAGATACACAAAGAAGATAATAGGATAATCACTGGACGGATGGTACTTTCCTGCATATCGGTACGAGCCAATAAAAGTGAAAATCCGAGTAATAATAGGGCAGACAATACTAGTGCAATCGCACTTCCAATCCCAATGTTTTTCATATTTTTCCATGTAATCTGTTGTTTTTCCATAAAACCCTCCTCGATAAAATTAGCATTTACTCTTCCCTTCAATCTATTCGTTTTTTGGAAAGAAAAGAACAAATTATAAAAAAATCTAGAACACTTGTCAGTTAGAACACATATATGGTATAATAAAAGTTGAAATTGATAAAAAAAAGAAGGTCGTTTATGAAACAAACAAAAGAAATTGAAAAGGAAGTGGAATTTCAAGAAATTATCCATTCACTCATTCAACATCCAACGGTACAAGAAATGCGAAACTACCGTCAGCATTTTCAAACCAGTTGCTATGAACATTGTTACCAAGCAGCCTACTATTGTTATAAAATAGCGAAGAAGTTTCATTGGGATTATCGTTCTGTTACAAGAGCAGCCATGCTTCACGACTTATTTTTATATGATTGGCGCGAGAAAACAGACCGCCATGGACTTCATGCCTATACTCATGGAAAAACGGCTTGCCAAAACGCGAGTGCTATTTTTTCATTATCCGAAAAGGAAAAAGATATCATTACCAAACATATGTGGCCAGTTACATTGGCTTTTCCAAAATCGAAGGAAGGATTTTTGCTTACTTTTGTCGATAAATATTGTGCCATTGAGGAGTCCTTTGCAGAACTCCACTTACCAGCATCCTTTCAAAAACTGGGGCATTATGTTTCTGTTTTCTTTACCGTTATTTTATTTAAGAAAATTTTATAGAAAAACGCTCCTCATAGCGAGGAGCATTTTTTATTTTGCTTTTTGGTATACGTATTGTAGTATTTTTTGTTCCATTTGTTTTAGTTTTGCTTGTTCGTTTGGGTCTTTTAAGACAAATTTTTGCATGGTTTTCTCAATATATCTTTGTTGTTGTACGACTTGAAAACTTGCCGTTTCATTTAAGTCAAAGACCAATGCTAATAGTTCTACTACCGAGTCAATTTGATTGAACTTTCTTCCTTTCTTGCGGAGAACGGTTTGTTCTTTTTCCACTTGCTCTTGTACTTCTGAAGATATTTTACTTCCGATTGATTTGTGCAATCTCGGTTTCGTCTTGCCAAAAGACTTCACAGGCTTCATAGAAAATATCTAATTTATCTGCATCACGGATGATTTTGGCAAACAGTAATTTCTCGCCACTTACGTCCTCAGAAATCGCATATTTATTGTGGTTTTGAATTGCCGTAAAAATGAGATTATCATACTGGCTATCGGATAGGTATTCTCGAATTTTCCCATTTTCTTTTAGGATTTCAACCGCTCGGTCCCCGTGGTCAAAACTTTCTTGGTCCGAATAGGTTTGGAATTTGGTATATTGCTCAAACCTAGCAATATCATGTAATAATCCAATCATGGTTGCAAGGTCAATTTGTTCTGCACTTAGTTTCATTTTCGTTGCAATTTCTCTTGCGTTTGCCATTACGCGAAGGGAATGGCTTTGTTTTCTTGCAATCGCAGCATTGGTTAAATCGTATTGCCTCGTTTCTTCTAGAAATCTTTCTTTTGCTTTTTCTATCTCTATCATTGTTTTTCCTCACTTTGTTTTTAGAATACGGAGTGTGTTTAGAATAGTTAATAGGGTTACCCCTACATCAGCAAATACAGCGTGCCACATTTGCGCCATTCCAAGAGCACTTAATACCAGTACCACAATTTTTGTTGCAATGGCGAAAATAAGGTTTTGGCGGATGATGTGGATGGTACGATGGGAAATGTGAATTGCTTCTGGAATTTTGGCTAAATCGTCTGTCATAATAACCACATCAGAGGCTTCGATCGCCGATTGGGAACCAACCCCTCCCATAGATATTCCAATATCCGCTCTTGCAAGGACAGGAGAGTCGTTGATACCATCTCCTACAAAAGCAACCATACCTGTTTCATCTTTGTGTTTGGCTAGATGTTCCTCCAAAACTGCATATTTATCTTGTGGTAGCATTTCATATTTTACCTCTTGTATTCCAATTTCTTTGGCAACTGCTTGTGCTACCTCTTTTTTATCTCCCGTAAACATATGGGTAGTAACACCCATTTTGTGTAAATCGTTCATGGTTTGTTTTGCTTCTTTTTTGATGGTATCTTTTAGTAGAACACGCCCTACTACTTCTTCTCCTATCTTTAAGTAAATGCTCGTTCCCGTTAATTCTTCTGTTTCTGTTGCTCCTACCAAACTAGCATTTCCAATTTTGACTTTTGTTCCTTGGATTTCATATTCCATTCCTTTTCCTGCAATTTCGTGGTAATTTTCTACATCACTGGTATCGATTTCATGGTTTACTTCTTTCAAGATTGAAAGAGCGATTGGATGGTTCGAAAAACTTTCTCCTTTTGCCATATATGCTAAAATCTGCTCATTTGTATAGGCTGGCGATAAACTTTTGATTTCAGCAACGTGAAACTCCCCTGTGGTAATGGTTCCTGTTTTATCCAAAACAATTTCTCGGATATGATTTAGATTATCTAAATACTGGCTTCCTTTTACTAAAATGCCAGACTTGGATGCTCTTCCAATTCCGGAAAAATAGCCAAGCGGAACGGAAATTGCGATTGCACATGGACACGAAATAACTAAAAATGCAAGGGCACGGTAAATGCTTTGCGAATAGGTAACATCTTTAGCAATCATTGGCAAGCATACAGCAACAATAACCGCAAGGAGAATTACGATTGGGGTATAAATTTTTGCTGCTTTGGAAACAAATGTCTCTGTTTTTGCTTTTTTATCCGTCGCATTTTCCACTAATTCTAAAATCTTGTATACGGTACTATTCTGGTATTCTTTGGTTACTTGCATTTCCACGACTGCCCCTAAGTTAATGGAACCAGATAGTACTTCGTCTTGTTCTTTTACTTCTCGCAATTTACTCTCTCCCGTTAAGGCAGAGGTATCTAACTGTGAATTGCCAAGGCTAATTACTCCATCTAGCGGTATTTTCTCGCCTTGTTTTACCAAAATCGTATCTCCTACTTTGATTTCCTCTGGTGATACTTTTTCAAACCCTTCTGCTGTTTTTCGATTTGCATACTCTGGTTTAATATCCATCAATTTTTGGATGGATTTGCGAGAACGGTCTACGGCTCTATCTTCTAACATTTCTCCAATTTCATAAAGGAAAATAACCATCAGACCTTCTAATCTTTCTCCGACACAGAAAGCACCAATACAAGAGATAGTAATGAGTAGACTTTCATCAATTTGCTTTGCGCGAAAGAGTTTTTTGGCTGCGGTAATTGCCGTTCGATACAATAAGATACTGTAACCTAAAATCCATACCACATTTTGTATTCGTTCGTGGACAGGTAACCACATCGCAAGGATGCCAAAAAGAATACCAAAAACTAATCGTAAGATTGGGAATACTATTCCTTTTTCCTCTTCTTCTACCTCGGTTTCTTCCCACTTTTGAACGGTTACCTCTGGTTCTACTTTGGCAACAATTTCTTTCACTACTTTTTGTGGATTTGTATTTTCTGTTTCCAAACTTAATTTACAGGCCGCAAAATTAACATTTACTTTTTCAAACCCTTGTTGTTTGGCAACTGCATCTTGTATTTTTGCTGCACAGTTAGCACAGTCTAAATCTTTTAGATAATATTTATACTTCTTCAATGTGTTCACATCCCTTCTCGAAAATTTGTCTAACATGGTCATCTGCAAGGGCATAATATACCACTTTCCCACTCTTTCGGTAAGTAACTAATTTGGCTTGCTTTAATACTCTTAATTGATGAGATACTGCGGATTGTGTCGAGTTAATTATCATGGCAATATCGCAAACACATAACTCTTCTTCCAATAAAGCAGAGATAATTTTCATTCTGGTAGAGTCCCCAAATACCTTAAATAATTCGGCTAAATCAAAGATTTTATCATCACTTAAAATATGTTTCTTTACTCGCTTGATACTTTCTGGATGGATGGCTTTATCCACACATTCTAAAATTTCCTCTTCCATATTTCCTCCTTATATATGAATAGTTGCTCATGTATTTATATATATATATCTTACTTCTGTGTTTTGTGTTTGTCAATAGAAAATTTTGAAAAAAAGAAAGAAGACCTACTATTTCTAGTAAGTCTTCTTGTGCTGGTGACCCCTACGGGAATCGAACCCATGATTCAGCCTTGAGAGGGCTGCGTCTTAACCGCTTGACCAAGGGGCCATACAATATGTATTGCTTAACACCTTAATACTATACTACATTTTGGCCGGTTTCGTCAATACATATTCTAAATTTCTCTTTATGAAATGGTCGTAATTCGTATTTCGTGGATATGACTAGAATTGTCATAGGAAAAACGAACACGATAATATTTCCCTGCTTTTATGGTTTCGCGTACTTCATCTGGTGTCATTTTTTGATTATCAAGTTTTACGGTTACTTGATGTGCCTCATACATCGAATTACTATTGCTTACCGCTGTCATAAGAGAACGAATACTGCTACTGGTCTGGGAACCTTCATAGATTTCAAAGGTGCTATTAAATACTTGTGACTCTCGAACTTCCAAACTACTTGGTACTTTGTCTTCTTGCATCATACCAGTATTTTGTGCGGTTGAGAAGATAGCAAGTCCTAATCCAACGAAAATAAGCAAAAAGATTAAAACCGTTACAATCGGAACAACGAAAAATCCGACTAAAGCACAAATTCCACATCCTTTGGCATAACGTGGTTTATCTGAATAATTGACACAAAATAGGATGAGTCCTGCGAGTGGAATAAAGAAAGATAATACCTTTAACCCTACTGGTGCTGGCTCATTTGCATTTTGTGCGTTATTGGTTTCTGTTACAACTTCTGTTTGAACTGGTTTTTGCTCCTCCATATCAATTCCTCCTTTTATTTCCTTTATTTTAACAAATATCTTCTTTCATTTCAACGCATCTTGTTAAAATCTGCTGTAATCTTTCATCTTGCTTGGTTAAATAGAGATAACCGATTAAGGCTTCAAATGCAGTCGAATACATATATTCCTCTACGGTTGCATTTTTGGCGATGTGATGAGACTCGGTGTTTCGTCCTCTTCTCACAATATCTTTTTCTTCCTCAGTTAATTCTGTTTGTAAACTTGCTAATAGGTCTGCTTGTGATTTTGCTTTTACATATTGAATAGCCTCTAAGTGTAGTTTATGTGGCTTGCTTTGCATTTGGTTGACAAGGTGGATACGGATGTATAACTCATAAACCGCATCTCCTACATATGCCCAAGTTAGGGGCGACATCATGTCTACTTCTTCTTTTTTACGATTTCTTTGTATCAGCTCTTCCAATTTTTTCTCCTTTTTCTAATGATTTGGTCTTTCTAATGAGATTTTGCCAAGTCGGCCTTTACGAAAGTCCTCAATTACAATTCCAGCTACTTTTTCTAAGTCGACCTCTCCGCCAGAAATAATGGCTCCTCTTTTTTTGCCAATTTCATTCATCATTTCAATGATTTTTTCATTTTCTTCTAAATCGCTTTGCTCAATTTGTTGCAAGCGTTCCGCTTCTAGTTTGTATCTTTCTTGCAAGTTTTTCGGATATTCTTCTTGTAGTTTTTTGATTAGTTGATAGCCAATTTCTACGGTCGGCAATATTTCGTCTTTGATGGTTCCTGTGTAGGATAAGTTTAAGGCAACTCCTTCTCCATCTAGTTTTGGCCATAATACACCTGGCGTATCTAATAACTCAATTTTATGATTCACACGAACCCATTGTTTTTGCCTTGTAACTCCTGGCTTGTTTCCTACTTGTGCAGAAGTCTTTTTTGCTACACGGTTAATGAAAGAGGACTTTCCGACATTTGGAATACCAACTATCATAACACGGATACCTTTACCAATGCGACCTTTGCTTTCTAACTTTTGGCGAAGTTCGTCTTTCATTTGCTCTAGTTCTTTTACGACTTCTGTAATTCCCTTACCTGAATTTGAGTCCACTAAAATTGCTTTTTGGTTTTGCTGTTCAAAATATGTCTTCCATTCTTTTGAAACAGCGTCATCTGCCAAGTCTGCTTTGTTGAGCAATAAGATAACTGGCTTTCCTTGCAGAATTTGCTGGATATCTGGATTTTGGCTAGATACTGGTATTCTGGCATCTAGCAGTACAATGGCTACATCGACCAATTTTAAGTCTTCGCTAATTTGCTTTTTGGTTTTTGCCATGTGACCTGGGAACCAGTTGATGTTTGTTTTATTTTGATTTTCCATTTTTCTCACCTTTTTTATCTTCCATTTGTTTTATTTCGTCTATGTATTTATAACTTAAACGATTACTTTTGGATATTGCAGATTTTTTGGTTTCTTTCTCATATAAATCCTTAGCACCTTTTGCAACTCCTCCGCCTCTTTTGGCTACCTTCAAATTTTCTTTTAAGTTTTCCATCTTGTGCTTTCATTTTCAACTGTCGACATTTTGTCGATAGTTCACTTTTCTCTTCTTCTGTCATTCTCGTTTTTAATCGATACCAATAGTCATTTGGATTTTTACTATCAGTCAATGCACTTATAACATCTACAATGCTAAAAAAATACTCTTCTTTTTCACTATCCCATATACTTCTAATTTCTTTATCTTCAAAAAGATTTGATATTGTTTCTAATTTATTATCTATAATTTTTTCTCCTTTCTGTAACATTTTCTATTTAATTGGCTTTACTAACAAAACTAACTTATTTTTTATACTCAATTTTTATTTATTATCTTCTAATTCTCCCTCTCTATTTTCAAAAGGCTCGGATTCAATACCTTATTTATTTTTAAGTTCTATACTCGCTAAAATCATCTTATTGTCAACTTAGTTCTACTTCTTTTTTCTTCGTTTGAACTGTCAAGTTCTCTCTTCGTTCTAGCAATCTTACAATTCTCGGTCTATTATATCTTTGAATTATAATGAATTGACTATCGAATATCATAGCAGCTAATGCTGTTATGAAGAAGATCCAAAAATTTCCCCAAATGAGTGAAAAAAATATTGTTGACACTGAAATTGCTTCATTTATCCAATGATCAACTTCTGACTTTGCCATAACATTAACAATACTCTCTAATGAATTATCTTTTAGTGAAAATTGTTCTGGATTATATGTAAGAGCTTTATCTTTCCAGTCTTTGACTTTCAAAAATTTATATAATCTCTTTTCAAGTTTGTGTTCCTTAAACCATTTTTGTTTGTAATTGATATTTTTTCTAAATAATTTAGATATATTTCCCATAATAATTCTAACCCAAAAGTGATACATTATTGTAAAAGTTGTAATGCCTATCCATAATATAGACTGACTATTAGTATGATTACCATAATACAATATGAAACAAACTATAGTACTAATTAAACATACTACAATAACGCTATACATTGCT
>CANSOY010000032.1 GCA_947648765.1 uncultured Clostridium sp. | reverse complement strand
CTTTTTCCATGCTTAGCATTTCTTTGTCCGAATACTCTTTTAAGGTCGTAAACACATATTTTAGTTTTTCCAAAGAATTGTCTGTTTCTTCTTCTGGACTGCCTAAATCAAACATACTCACTTGTCCTTTGAAGTTCTTTTTCGATAAGTCGGTAATCGAGTCGACAATTCCCTCAAAAGAAGCAATAAGTGTACTTCTGGTTTGTTCAAATTCATCAAATGCACCTGCTTTGATTAAACTTTCAATACACTTTTTATTCACACCTTTGTCTTGTATTCTCTCACAAAAATCGGTAAAACTGGTAAATGGTCCCTTTTCCTTACGCTCTTGTACAATCAAGTTGGTGGCTTCTAATCCTACATTTTTCACACTGCCTAAACCAAAACGAATTTTCCCATCATCTACCGTAAATCTGGTTTCACTGTGGTTAATTTCTGGTTTCAGAACTTCAATGTGCATTCTTTTACATTCGTCAATATATTCTGGCACTTTGTCCAAGTTTCCTAAAAAACTATTCAAAGTTGCTGCCATAAATTCGGCTGGATAATATGCTTTTAGGTATGCAGTTTGATAGGATACCACTGCATAGGCCGCCGCATGGGACTTATTGAACGCATACTTCGCAAATTCTGCCATTTCATCGAAAATTCGGTTGGCACTTTCTTCGTCAATTCCATTTCGTACACAGCCTGGTATTTCTACATTACCATTATCGTCAAGTTTTCCGTGGATAAAAATCTCACGTTCTTTTGCCATAACATCTAATTTTTTCTTTCCCATGGCTCTTCTTACTAAATCTGCTCGGCCTAGCGAATATCCTGCTAAATCTCGCACAATTTGCATAACTTGCTCTTGGTATACCATACAACCATAGGTAACCTGCAAAATTGGTTTTAAGGCTGGATGGGTATATACTGCATGGTCTGGGTCTTTTTTGTTAGCAATATATCTTGGAATTTGGTCCATTGGTCCTGGGCGGTAAAGTGATACCCCTGCGATAATATCTTCTAAGCAGTCTGGCTTTAATTCCTTCATAAAGTTGGTCATTCCTTGGCTTTCAAACTGGAAGATACCACTAGAATTTCCCTCTTGCCATAATTCATACACTTTTGGGTCATTCATTTCTTCGTCAAAAACAACATCAATGCCGAAATCGTTTTTGACTAATTTTTTACAATCGTTAATAACCGTTAAAGTACGAAGTCCCAAAAAGTCCATTTTGAGTAGTCCTAGTTCTTCGAGTGTCGTCATAATAAATTGAGTTGAAACAGTATTATCTCGCATATATAACGGTACATAGGTATCGACTGGGTCTTTGGTAATAACCACACCACAGGCGTGAGTAGAAGCCTGTCTTGGCATTCCTTCTAATGCCATCGCGATATCTAATAACTTATGGATGGTTTCGTCCGAAAGATATAACTCGGCAAGTTCTTTGTTTTGTTCCAAAGATTTTTGGATGGTAATATGTAACTCGTTTGGTATCATTTTGGCTAATTTATCTGTTTCCGCATACGGAAAGTCCAAGGCTCTTCCCACATCACGAATAACCATACGAGCTGACATAGTGCCAAAGGTAATGATTTGGGAAACATGGTCATGTCCATATTTTCTGCCAACATAATCGATTACCTCGTCCCTTCTTTCATAGCAAAAATCCACGTCAAAATCTGGCATACTAATTCTTTCTGGATTTAAGAAACGCTCAAAAATGAGTTGATACTTCATTGGGTCAATATCTGTAATGCCAATGGCATAGGCTAGGATAGAACCTGCACCAGAACCGACGTCCTGGTCCTACTGGGATACCTTGCGATTTCGCATAATGGATAAAATCCCATACAATGAGGTAATAGTCAACATAGCCCATTTTATGAATAACACCAATCTCATACTCAGCTCGTTCTTGGATTTCTGGCGAGAGATTCTCTCCATATCTTTCTTTTAAGCCATCATCGCAAAGTTTTTTCAGATAATCATAATGGGTTGCAAATTCTGGTGGCACATCATAATTTGGTAAAATAGTATGTCCAAATTCAAACTCCACATTACATTCTTCTGCAATCTTGACCGTATTTTCAATCGCATCTGGCACATTGGAGAAAAAGTCTATCATTTCTTCTGGTGATTTAATGTATAACTCGTCTGTTTCAAAACGCATACGGTCTTCATCCGACATTTTCTTTCCCGTTTGAATGCAGAGTAGGACTTCGTGGTTATATGCATCTTCTCTTCTGGTATAATGCGCATCATTGGTTGCAACAAGTGGAATGTCTAACTCTCGAGATAGTTGGATTAGTTTTTGATTGACTAAGGCTTGTTCTTTCAAACCATTGTTTTGGATTTCTAGATAATAGTCTTTGCCAAACAAGTCCTTAAACCAATTTGCCACTCGTTTGGCTTCTGGCATATCCTCGTGTAAGATGGCTTGGTTAACTTCTCCAGCTAAACATGCACTACAGCAAATAAGCCCTTCATGGTATTGTTCTAAGATTTCTTTATCAATACGCGGTTTATAGTAAAAACCTTCGGTAAAACTCAAAGAAACCAATTTGGATAAATTACGATATCCTTCATTGTTTTTAGCAAGCAAAATTAAATGGTTGTATTTTCCATCAATGGCTGGGTCTTTGTCTGTCCTTGAGCGAGGTGCAACATAGACTTCACATCCAATGATTGGCTTGACCCCATTTGCCTTGCAGGCTTTATAGAAATCGATGACACTAAACATGACACCATGGTCGGTAATGGCAATCGAATTCATGCCTAATTCTTTGGCTCTTACTGGAATATCTTTGATACGGTTTGCACCATCTAATAGACTAAACTCACTATGGATATGCAAATGTACAAACTTTTCTTTTTCTTCCATTTTCTGCTCCTTTTGTTACAAGATTTTAATCCATTCTCCGACTTCTTTGCTCGATACTTTTTCTGGAATTCGTAAAATTTCAAATTCGGATACTTTGTCCCCAAAGTGAATGGCTACCTTGTCCCCTACTTTTACTTCATAACTTGGTTTTACCACTTTGCCGTTTACTTCAATTCTTCCTCCGCTTGCCGCTTCATTGGCAACGGTTCTTCTTTTGATGACTTTGGTTACTTTCAAAAATTTGTCTAATCTCATAGTTTGCTCCTTTTAAGTTAGTGAAATACACTGGCTGTTTTTGCGGATGAGGCAAATTTGGACTTGGTCTACTTTTCTGCCATAGGATTTTTCTAAGGCTCTTTGGTAGATTTCTAGTTGTTTGGCATAACGCTTTTGGATAATTTCTTCTTCTCCATCTCTCACAAAATCCGTCTTGTAATCCACTAGGACTAGTTTATCATTTTTATCGATATAATACAAGTCAATCACACCTTGTACTAGGATTGTTTCCGATGTTTTTTCCAAGTCTTTTTCCGTCCAAATTTCAGAGGCTGGAATTTGTAAATAAAATGGCTTTTCTTTTTCAACTTGTTTTGCCTGCCTAATTTCTTCGAATAGGCTGGATTGGGTATATGCTTCGAGCAAAGGAATGGATATCCCTTGTTTTTGCTCTGCTGTTAAAATTCCTTTTTCTTCTAGTTCTTCCACAAATTCTGCTAAACGGTCTGCGGTATAGTCTTTGCTTTCGTCTAGTTTTTGAATACATTTGTGCATAATGGTTCCCACTTCGGCTGGAGTTAGTCCTTGCTTTTCTTGTAAAAAGGCTGGTTTTGCAAGTTCTACACTTTCTTCTCCGATTGGCTCTGGTGCGATGCTAACAGCTGTTTCTTCTTGCTCTTCTAAGTCCCATTCTTTTAACTGGGTTACCGATGTTTTGGTCGGGATGGTAGATAAAATTTGGTATGGATATTTCCAGGTTAATTCTCGTTTTAGTTCTTCTTGTTTTTTAGAAAAGTCTTTCTCTTTTTGTTTGTCTGCAAGCATTTTTTCTAATTCTGCTTTTCGCAATGCTTCTGGCTGTTCTTCTTTCTTTTGGTCTGCTTCTGTTTTCCAATCTTGAGCAGGCACTACGTGGAATTCCATTTGCTCTTTTGCTTTTGGGTTTGCTAAATATACCAATTCTATCCAGTCTAAATACGAACGATATCTTCGGCATAGGACTGGTGGTACGCATCCTTTTCTTTCCTCTTCTTGGTTCATTTCCAATTCTTTTTCTTTCTCTTGTTTTCTTTTATTGGCATCTTTTACAACGCCTGTTAGAATAAGGCGTTCTTTGGCTCTGGTGAGTGCTACATACAAAATACGCATTTCTTCGGAAATGGTTTCTTGCTCCATCACTTTTTTGATGGCTTCTTTACTTAATGTTGGATATTCTACTTTGGTGTCTGGATTTTTATAGGTTACACCTAAGCCGTACTGATGATGTAACAAAATTGGCTCTGTGGTGTCTCGCAGATTAAATTTCTTGTGCATACTACCCACAAATACCACTGGAAATTCAAGTCCTTTACTCTTATGAATACTCATAATGCGGACTACATTCTCATTTTCGCTAATGGTTTTGGCAGAGCCAAAATCTCCACTATTTTGTTTTAATCGTTCTACAAAACGAATGAATTGAAACAAGCCTTTCAAACTTGCTTTTTCATATTGTTTTGCTTTTTCAAATAGGATTTTCAAATTGGCTTTTCGCATTTCTCCATTTTGCATGAGCCCCACAAAATGGTAGTAGCCCGTATCTTCATACAATTTCCACAAAAACTCGTCTAAGGCAAGTTCCTTTTCTTCTTTTTTCCATGTCTGCAATCTTGCAAAAAACTCTTGTATTTTCTTTCGCAAGTTTTGTGGTACTTGAATTTGTGCTTTTTGCATTGCCTCATAAAAGGTTCCCACTTTGTCTGCACAACGAATTTGGACTAACTCATTATCTGTAAAGCCTGCCATACTCGAGCGTAACACACATACAAGCGGAATATCTTGCATTGGGTTATCAATAATCTTGAGCAAAGAAAGCATGGTTTGAATTTCAATCGATTCTAAAAACTGAGAACCAGTATCGGTAAAAACAGGGATATCTCTTGCTTGCATTTCTTTTTCAAAAATTGGTGCACGGCTTGCGGTAGAACGAAGAAGAACGGCAATATCTCGGTAGGTAATGGGACGAAATCCTTTTTTCTTTTTATCCCACACATATTGATTGCTTTTCACCAATTCTTCAATTCTTTTTGCCACATATTGAGCCTCCATTACCATATCGTCAAGTGGTTCTTGGTTGTCGTCTGGTTCGCCTTCTTCCCATTGGTTCCATTCTTCACTTGGCTTTTCTAATACGGCAATTTCGGTTTTCGTTTCGAGTGAAAAATCTGCTGGCACTTTTCCGTGAAAGAAAATCTTGGTCGGTTACCTCTTTCTTTTCTTTGTAGTCTGCTCCAAGGTTTAGGTATTCGGACTCATTGTATTCCATCTCCCCTAGTTTTTCACTCATAATGGCTTCAAAAACACAGTTGGTTACTTGCAAGATATTATCTCGGCTACGGAAATTTTTGAACAACTGAATGCGTTTCCCACTTTCATTTTCCGCTTCTCCATAACAGCGATATTTCTCCAAAAAGAGTTCTGGTCGTGCTTGACGGAATTTATAGATACTTTGTTTCACATCCCCTACCATAAAGCGGTTATTGTCTTTGGAAACACTTTGTAAAATATATTCTTGCACCAAATTACTATCTTGATACTCGTCAATCGCAACTTCAGCAAACTTTTCTTGGTACTGTTTTGCTACATCAGTTGGTACAATTTTGTCCCCTTCTTTTCGGACTAAAATCTGCAAAGCAAAATGCTCAATATCTGAAAAGTCCACCATGTTTTTCTCTTTTTTCTTGTCTGCGAAACGCTTTTCAAATTGGAATACTAAGTCTTTTAAGGCACAAATTGGGGCATACATGGCATTTAGATCTTCTGCAATTTGCTCATTGGTTACAAAGAAAACTTTTTCGAGCATGGTTTTTATTTGCTTTTTCACTTGGTCACGTAAGTCTTTGGCTTCTTCTTTGAGGGGATTGCTTACTTTTTTGTCGACTGGCCATTTCTTCCATTCCGTCTGCCTTGCCCACTGGCTTGCGGTTTGCCACGAGGTCATTGCCTCTTTTCCTTCTTCATACATGTGCAAATCTTGTTCCAAACAGGCTTGAAATTTTTCAAGTTCTGGTTCTAGCGCCATTTTCTGGATGAAGTGCTCTAAATTACGAATACGATCGCTAAGATTATCTTTTCCATATTCCAATAGGATGTTTCCCCAACCAGTTTCACCAAAATCTTTGGTATCTGGAAAGGAAAGTTGCTCGACTTGGGCTTCTAGCCACTCCTCTGGAAATGGCATACTTTGAATAAACTTGTGGATTTTCAAGATAAGTTCTTGGAGAAGCATATCGTCTCGGTAACTGGTATACATCTCAAGCAGATTCAAAAACGCTGGGCTTTTCGTTTCATATTGCTCTTCTAATACTTCTTCCATAGTTTCATAGGATAGTAGATCAATTTCTGCAGTATCTGCGATACGAAAATTGGCAGATGTGTCGATTTCATAGAAATGGTTACGAATCACCTCTAAGCAAAAGGAGTGGATGGTACAAATGCTTGCTTTATTTAATAACGTAATTTGTTTTTGCAAATTACGGTTTTCTGGTTCTTCCTCCATCTTTTGATAGATGGCATCTAAGATACGTTCTCGCATTTCAGATGCTGCTGCATTCGTAAAGGTTACCACTAGAATACGGTCAATATCTACCCCATCTTCTAGGATTTTGTGTATCATACGCTCGACTAAGACAGCCGTTTTCCCACTTCCGTGCTGCGGCTGCTACTAATAAATTGGTATTTTTTTCTTCGATTGCCATTTTTTGCTCATTCGTCCATTTTACTTCTGCCATGCTTTTTCCCTCTTTTTATTCTTTTTTCTTAGTATATCTTAGAATTTTTGGTATTTCAATCATATTTTTTGTAATTTCGACCATACTAAGAATAAATTCCAAAAAAATTTAGGAGGTTAACGATTTATGAATACAAATATAGAAAAAGAAAATATCCCAAACGATGGAAAGGACCAAAATATTAACCTTACCATTTTGAATGAAACAGCAAAGGCTGCGAAAATGGGGCGTAATTCCATTGATTATCTTTCCGAAAAGATTAGCAATCCTGACTTAAAAAAAGAATTATCCGAACAATATGCAGATTATGGTCAAGTGATTGAGCGTGTCAACAAGCAATTCCAAAACTATGGCGAAATCCCAGATGATGCACCTGCTATGGGCAAAATGATGAGTTATATGGGAATTCAAATGAATACCATGATGGATCAATCGGAGTCTCACATTGCTGACCTTTTAATCCAAGGCAATTATATGGGAATTATTGAATGCCAAAAACTTTTGAACCATAACCCTTATGCCAAAGAAGAAGTAAAACAAATTTTGACAGATTTTCAGAATATGCAAGAAGCTAACATCCAGACGATGAAGGAGTATCTATAATGGATATTCGAGAGTTTCTTCGTCGCAGTTTTATCTACCGTGAGCCCGAAGAATATGACTTTAGTCTAAAACCACACGAAAAAGAGACGGTAAAAAAGCATCCTGATTTTTCTGAAGAAGAAATGGAGCAAAATGGGAACTATGTTTCTGACACCAAAGTCTTAGAATATACCGAAGAAAAGAAGATTTTCCCCAGCATTGAAGTGAATTTAGAATATCTAAAAACACGCTATAACAGTTTAGTCAACAGTGATGTAGTCATTCGTGAGTTCAATTTAACGGCTCGTAATAAACAGTTTAAGGCTTTCCTTTTTTATATTGATGGAATGGTCGATACTAAGCAGATTAACGATTTCGTTTTGAAACCACTCATGCTTCGTAATTCGGCTAATACCTATGCCGATACGGAAAACCAGATTATTTCAGAGGCAGTTACGAATAACATTACAGTTCGTAAAATTAAGAAAGTGGATATGGCAGAATATATTTATAACTGTCTCATTCCTCAAAATGATGTCAAAAAGCGAACCGAATTTTCCGAGATTTTTAATTCCATCAATAGCGGAAACTGTGCTCTTTTTATTGATACTTTAGAAGTTTGCTTTGATATTGATGTCAAAGGCTTTAAGCAAAGAAGTATTGAAAATCCCAAGAATGAGATTGTCGTACGTGGCTCCCAAGAGGCTTTTACTGAAGCTATTCGAACCAATACTTCCCTTCTTCGCCGTATTGTAAATAATGAAAATCTGATGATTGAAAATATTGAAGTAGGAAGTGTCAGCAAAACAAAATGTGCTGTTTGCTATATGAAAAATATTGCAAATAATGATTTAGTGGCAGAAGTTCGTTACCGCTTAAACAATATTAAAGTAGATTATGTGCTTTCTTCTGGTCAAATTGAGCAACTAATTGAAGATGCACCAAAAAGTCTGCTACCTCAAATGATTGCAACCGAAAGACCAGACCGTGCTGCTGACCTCATTTTAGAAGGCAGAGTGGTCATTATTACCAATGGAGTACCTTATGTTCTAATTGCTCCTGGGCTTCTTTTCGATTTTCTGGCCTCCCCAGAAGATTTGAATTTGAAATACCAATTCTCGAACTTCTTTAAGGCTCTTCGCTTCCTCGGTTTACTCATTGCCATCTTTCTGCCAGGCGTTTATATGGCAATTGCAACCGTTCACAGCGAATTTATTCCAACTGAATTGTTGCTGGTCATTATGGGATCTCGCCAGTCGGTTCCGTTTCCTGTCTTTTTTGAGATCTTAATTATGGAAGTATCTCTTGAACTCATTCGAGAAGCCGGTGTCCGTGTTCCGACTCCGCTTGGGCAAACCATTGGTATTGTAGGAGCTCTGGTGTTAGGGCAAGCCGCAGTTGACGCAAGTATTGTGAGTCCGATTCTCATTATTATTGTAGCCTTTACAGGAATTGCCTCGTTTACCATTCCAGATTTTTCACTGGGGCTATATTGCAGGCTAACTCGTTTCTTGTATATTATTCTTGGCTATTTATTCGGTTTTGTTGGTATTGCTTTTGGGCTATTTATCAACCTTGTAGTCGTATGCAACATGAAATCGTTTGGTGTTTCGTATTTAGCACCACTTCTCCCGAATGTGGGAAATCAAACAAAATTAGGGCTTTTCTTAGTGGCTCCTTGGAAAAGAGAGTCTCGTGCTGCTTTTCTTGCAACCAAAAAAGAAAAGAAAGAACAGCATATTAGTATGGCATGGAAATATCCCAAAAAGACTTAAAGATTGGAAAGAAGGAGGTTTTTACACATGAATTTTACCAAAATTCGTACTTTTGAAGCCATTACCATTTGCGTTATTGTTGTACTCAATAAAATCATTCTCAATCCAACCAAAACGATTATTTATACCACTGGTTCTTCTTCCATTCTCAATATAATTTACCTATGTCTTTTTATCGCTCTGATTGGCTGGCTAATTTGTAAAGTATTTGAGAGATTTCCGAATCGTGATATTTTGGATATTTCACAAATTTGCTTTGGAAAAAGTTTTACTTGGGTATATGCTTTAGCCTTTTGGGTCTTTTTCCTTTTTGTTGCCTCCATTTCCATTCGTAGTTTTGTGGAAAACTTAAAAATGTTCTATCCAGAAAGCAATGACCTACGAGTGCTTATTCTTTTCTTTTTAGTGGCAGCCTGTCTTGCAAACCGAAAAGGGCCAAGTTCCGTAGGAAAAATTTCTGCTTTCATTACTCCACTAACTGCCATTGGAATTATCGTAACGTTCTTATCTGTGATGGACTTATTTAATTGGCACCGTATCTTTCCACTTCTCGGCTATGGGCTAAATGAAACTTTTTTTGTTGGCATTTCTAATATCTATGCTTTTGGAAGTTTATCTGTGCTTTTCTTTTTACCGCCCATGCTGGAGAAAAAAGAAGATTACAAAAAAGTAACCACGATTACGCTTGTCGTAACAGCACTTCTCCTTTTATTTAGCATTACTTCCATGATACTTGCCCTTTCCTTTTCGTTTACATCCAGTGCTCTTTCTCCTATGTATTTAGTCATTCGTTCGATGGAATGGGGCAGTTTCTTTGAAAGTCCGGAAGCTATTTTTACCTTTATTTTTATTCTTTCCATGATTTGCTTCCAAGCCGTGCTCATTATGGTTTGTTTGTATATCTGCTCTAAAAAAGGAAAATTAAGTGATGGTAGCACATTAGCCTTTTCCTTTCGGTGAACTCATCTTTGGCATGGCTTTAATTCCAAAAGATATCCCAAGCCTAAACTTTTTGGAGTCCGTTGTGTATAAATACTTTTCGCTCATTTTGGTCTTTGGAGTTAGTCTCATTGTACTACTGGTGGGATATGCCAAACGAAGAAAGAAAGGAGGAAGTTCTAATCATGAAGCGATGGAATAACGGTATTCGTTTTATCTTGCGTCTTTTTGCCCTACTGGTTATCCTTGTGATTTCAGCAGTTTCTTGTCTGAGCCTTTGTGGTTTTAGTAATGTTAAATGTATCAACGATTTTGCCTATGTTCTGGCACTTGGCTTAGACAAAGGAACGACTGGTCCGCTTCGTCTTACCTTTCAAATTGCAGTTCCAACTACCATTACCAGTTCTTCTGGCGATGGTGCTTCACAAGACTCGAGCATTACCACCGTGGAGTGTTCCAGTATTGAGGCTGGTATTAACATTTTGAACGACTATTTGAGTAAAGAAGTAACCTTACGCCATTGCAAAGTGCTTGTTTTTTCAGAAGAATTAGTCAGTGAGAGTATTTTCCCTTATTTGAATAGCCTTTTCAACGATGTTGATCTTCGTCCAACTTGCTCTGTTTTTATTAGTCGTAGTGATACCACCTCTTTTCTAACCGCTTCTGGCACTCATTTTCAAGGGCTTACTGCCAAATCTTATGAATTAACCAGTGAGTCCATCCAATACAATGGATATATTGCAAATTCTAGACTTGGTACCTTTTTTTCCTCCATTCACGATACTTTTTCGCAAGGATTTGCAACTTTGGTATCGGTCAACAATAGCGATACCATTCAACAAACCTCGGATTTAGTACCTTCCCTCAATGCCATTGGCACGGATTTCGACGCCAACCATCTAGCAGGAGAGTCTACCATTAACCGAAACCAGAACAGTGCAGAACATTTAGGTATTGCCGTTTTTCAAAGAGGACAATTTGTGGGCGAATTAACAGCGATTGAAACATTGTGTCATTTATTTGTAACCAATCATTTAAGAGAAGCTCATGTTTCGATTCCAGACCCTTTACAAAACGACCAATACTTAGATGTCCTACTTTCGCCAAGGCGAAAAACAAAAACGAAAGTAAAGATTGTGAACGGAAGCCCATTCATTGAAGTAGATATTGCATTAGAGGCAAAATTGCTTTCCATTAACAGCAAAGAAGATTACTCAAAAGATGAAATTACCCAGTTGATTGAAGAATATGCTACTCGTTATTTCGAACAAAATACCTTGGAATATCTCTATACAACAGCTAAGATTTACCAAGCAGATATTGCTGGATTTGGCTCCAAAGCCGCTTCGCATTTTCTCTTTTGGGAAGACTGGCTTGAATATGACTGGTTAAATCGCTACCAAGACTCGTTTTTCCAAGTCAATGTAGACTTCCAAGTCCATTCGTCTTCTTTCTTACAAAGGATTTCTTAGGAGGTAGTTATGTTATTTTTCCTTTATTTACTAGCTAGTTTGGTCATTTGTGTCAAGACACTAAGTTATGGCTTTTTTGAATGGAAACAAAAAGAAAACAAAGTAGGAGGAGCAATGGTTATTTCAATTGCTCTTGTCTCCTTTGTTTTCTCAAATGTGATGTTTTTCTTGTTTTAATTTTTAATCATACGTTCAAAGTCAATTTCGTGTCTTTCTTTGCTAGCACGGAGCACACGAATATCCATTTTATCTCCGATGCGGAAAACTGTTTTGGTATGCTCGCCAAGTAAGGTTTTGCGGTTTTCGTCATAGATAAAATATTCATTGCCAAGGTCTTCAAAACGAATAAAACCTTCGACCGTATTCTCTAATTCGACAAACATACCAAATGGTGTAATACTGGAAATAATGCCGGGATATTCTTCCCCTACTTTTGTTTCCATGTATTCCGCCATTTTAATTTGTACCGCTTCTCGTTCTACTTTTTGTGCTGTTTTTTCTCGCTCTGAGGAACTGTCTGCATAACGAACTGCTTGTCCATGGTATTTCTCTTTTTCCTCGATACTCATACGATTTCCATTTGCCAGGTACTTGCTGATGATACGATGGATGAATAGGTCTGGGTATCTTCGAATGGGCGAAGTAAAGTGGCAGTAGTATTGGCTCGCAATACCAAAATGCCCTTTATTCTCACTTTCATATTTCGCAATTTTTAAGGTTCGTAAAATTAAGGTAGAAATGATTTTTTCTTCTGGCTTTCCTTGGATATCTTCTAATACTTCAGCAAATGCTTTTGGTTCAATATGGTCTTTTTCTACTTTAATTTTATATCCGAAATTGTATAGGAATTGGTTTAGTTCGTCGATTTTCTCTTTATCTGGCACTTCATGCACACGGTAAATAAAGGGAGCATCTAAGTTACAAAAACGCTCTGCAATGGTTTCATTAGCAGTTAGCATAAATTGTTCAATGATACGGTTGGCAATGGTTAATTCTTCTTTTTGAATATCCACAGCTACTCCATCTTTGTCCAAGATTACTTTGCTCTCTGGAATATCTAAATCCAAACTTCCAGCTTTGCTTCGTCTGTCGATTAAGATTTCTGCTAATTCCTTCATACGGTCAAAATGAGCAACGTATGGAGCATATCTTGTTAAAACAGCCTCGTCAGAGCGGTCAAGGATTTTGGTTACATCTGCATAATTCATTCGCTCCGTTACATGGATGACACTTTTTTCGACTTGGGAAGATAGGACCTTTCCGTCCCTCGTTAATCTCCATCCAAACTGAGATAGCCAAACGGTCGCAACCTGCATTTAGACTGCAAATTCCGTTGGATAATTCACGTGGTAGCATTGGGATAACACGGTCCATCATATATACACTGGTTCCACGCAAAATGGCTTCACGGTCTAGTTTGCTTCCCTCTTTTACATAGTGGCTAACATCTGCAATATGTACGCCTAGGAGATAATTGCCATTTTTTAATCGTTTCACACAAACAGCGTCATCCAGGTCTTTTGCATCTGCTCCATCAATCGTAAAGATTTCTTCTTGGGTGAGGTCTTTGCGGTTTCCGGTAATCTGCTTTGGTAATTTCTTGTGGAATACTTTTGGCTTCTTCTACGACAAAATCTGGGAAGCGGTATGGTAAATCGTATTCCTTGATTAAGGATAACATATCTACACCAGCTGCGTTAATATTGCCAATTACCTCGATAATCTTTCCTTCTGCATTTCTGCCTTTGCTTGGATACTGGGTAATTTTAACAAGCACCTTGTGCCCATTTCTTGCTTTTCCTGCATTTTTCTTAGAGATGTAGATGTCGGTTCCGAATTTTTTATCGTCTGGTACAACAAAGCCAAAGTTACGACTTTTTTGGTAAGTTCCAACTAAGGTTTCACGGTCCCTTTCTAAGACGGAAATAACCTTTCCCTCTTGATGGAAGTCTTTTTCTTGTTTGGTATCGAATATTTTAATACACACATGGTCCCCGTTTAAGGCTCCTCTAGTTTTGTCCTTTGGAATAAATACTTCCGTATCGGTTCCATCGATTTTGACAAAGCCATAGCCTTTTACGCTACCACGGAAAATTCCTTCACGTGTTTTTTCTTTTTTTCTACTCATAGTTTTCCTTTCTGTTAGATACATAAAAGCAGCAGATTTTGACTTCTGCTGCTTTCTTTTTACAAGACATAAATAACGCCTAATACAACGGATAGAATTGCGAAGATTACACCTAAGATGATGGTCCATCTTTTTAGCATTCCTTCTCTTGTTCTTCCTTTATTCTTCTCATAAAAATTATTGGTTGTTGAACCAGTAATGGTTCCAGAAGCTCCTTGTGAATCCTTTGCTTGCATAGTTGTTAGAATAATCATAGCAAGACATACGATAATGTCGATTGCAATTAAGATATATTTTACGACTGTCATTTGAAATCTCTCCTCTTTTTGGCTTTCTCTTATTTAACAATAGTTATTGTAACATACCAGATTGAAAAAAGCAAATATTTTCGGTAGTTATTCTGTAAAAAGTTCAGAAAAACTGAACCGAAAATCGTTATCCACAATCTATCCACAGATATTTTTCCCCGCACCAAAGAACTCTGTCTTTCGTCATTGGCAGAGTTCTTTTTGTTTTTATAAGATATTCTAATTACTCAAAACAAGCCCAAGCTGCATTATTAAAATGATCTTTTTCCATACTAGCATTCGTTTTTATTCCACCTTTTATACCGAACCAAGATTCTTGGCCCCAAATTAGCACCATTTACAAATTCTATCGTTCCAATTTCTTTATAGATATCAAATGTTCCATCGGGCCATATCCCATATGTTTTTTTACCATCTTTCCATTGAATATATGTTGTTCCACCTGCATTATCTGCACTAAAAATTCCATGGTCATTATGCGTATTTTTGTTAACACTCATATCTTTTTCATATGCAGGTTGTTGATATAATGCACCAGAAGCATCAATGCCGTTTCAATCCATAGCCTGATTTCATTGCCCCTCCTTGCCCAATTCCACCCGATTTATAGGTTCTCCAACCGGTTCCTGTAATCCATCTACAATAATATCCTTTCACTCCATATTCATATCCCACCATTCCTTCAAAGTATCCGCTACCATCTGGCACATAATAAAACTTTCCAATGGAACTAAAAGAAGTGTTTAGAAGTTCTGATGCTCTTGCTATATGCACATCCGATGCTATAGAATTTCTGAATTCTTGTCCAATATTTGATAAAGTAGATATACATTGCGTTGTTTCATTCTCTGTTGATCCGCACATAAAATAACCATGGACTCCCTGCAGATATAAGCGAAACTTTTCCACTTGCACCATTTCCCGTTTTACTAATTACTTGCCACCCACTTGCCGTCCCATTCACTCCTGTTGCTTTATTGGTCCCTCCTGTATACCCTCCGAAAGTTGCATTCGTTGTCGGTTCTGCTTTTGTTTCTGTCCAAGCACCAGCATCATATGCCACATATTCCCCAACAACTACCCTGTCTACAAGATAATATGTCGTACTAGTCGGATTAATTGTACTGATATTGCCTGCTTTATCCTTTGTTGTTACTTTTAGTGCATTATAATTCGTTGTCCTTGTAAGATTCGTATACTCATGCGTTGCAATTGTTTTTGTTCCCTTATTACTATCCCCCAAGAAGTACGTATACCCTCCTCCTGTTGCTTGTCCACTTACTCCAAATTCATGATTTGTTACTACTGCACTAGCTGTTGTTTCAGATGTCGATGCTACTGCAAATGTTAACAGTGTTGGGGCTATTGTATCTCTACATAATCTTATTGTATTTGTTGTTACTCTCTTTCCCTCTTTATTGTATGTATGTACTTTTACTGTCCAATCTCCATCAGTTGCCAAATTTAATGTTTGTTTTACTTTATCTTGTCCATTTATACTAGAATATTCCTTTGTCTGATTGACTGGTTGATCTTTGCTATAACTTGTTCCATCAATTGTTCCATTCTCTGTGGCCGTTCCTTCTACTTGGTATTCTATCTTAGACATATCTACATTATTACTATCTTGTCCTTTGAAACTAAATTCTATATTAGGACTTCTTGTATACTGTAGGCTTCCCTCTTTTCCTTCGTTGATTCTTTCTCCTTCACTTTGGTTTGGATTACTGCTAATCCATAATGCTGGCCTTGATATAATATCACTTACAACTCGGTTTCCCGCTCCGTCTTTTATCATTACATACATATCATAAGTTTTAGTTGCATCTAAATTTGTATACAATTTGCTTGTATCTCTTGTTGCTGTCTGCGTATCATAAGCTGTATTAGATGCTAATTTAGATTGATAGGTATAGGATGTTGGATTTCCTGCTGTATTTAGTCCTGACGTTCTGTCAATCGCTTCAACGTTTACTCGAAATCCTTGCCCTACATTATTTTGTATCACTTGTTCTCCTGTAAAGGATTGTATCACTGGTCTTGTTGCATCTCTTTTAATCGTAAGTGGTGCTGATGTAGAAATTCGGTTTCCTCCATCATCATAGGTATATGCAGTTATTGTAAATTCACCATCGGTTGCTACTTTTATTGTAGTTCCATTTGCGATTTCAATTTCCCTTGGTGTAATCTCTCCTACCTCATACTCATACGTTTGTGCATAATTTCCGATGGTTCCTTTTTCATATACATATCCTTGCACTCGATAGGTTACTCGGTTTGACCCTGCATCTGTTCCAAGTACTCGTATCGTTATATTACTTGTATACCATTCATTATCTCCGATATTTCCACTTGCTGTTAACGTAATTCCACTATCTGGACTTGCATTCATTTCTTTCTTAAACCACATAACAACTGGGTTGGATTTTTGTCCTTGTGTATCATATGCGTAAGCTGTTAGGGTATATTCTCCATCTTTTGTAAAAGTTAATGTTCCACCATTTTCAATATCTAATTCTTTTACTAAACCACTTGGATAAAGCTCGTTATTTATTTCTGACACAGTCGTTGTTAGAATATATTTTATTCTTTGGGTTTTATCTTGGGTATAAATTTGGAGGGTTACGTCACTACGATAGAAACTTGCTGCTACTTGTTCCCCATCTAGCACTCGAATAATCGGGTCTTGGGCATCTCCTCCAATGATCGGCCCTGTTTGTTGATTATTTCCCGTATTCACTAAAGTCCCTGGATTATTAGTATTGATACTATTCGAGTTAGTTTGTCCTCCTTGGTTAGTATGAGTTCCATTCTCTCCGCCTTCAGAGCCTCCTCCAGTATCCGTGCCTGGTATAATCCCAATTCCACTATACAAGCCATTATCTTTGAGTTCATTTTGCAGTTGTGCTAGCTGCTGGTTATCATAGGTTGTTTCATTGGTTACTAAGTTTTTTGTATTCTTTGCTTGCAAAATAATGCCATTTTCCCCTATGACTGCATTGAGTGTAATACCCGCAAGGATAATGAGCACGACTATTGTTACTAATCATACTATTTAGCTGAAACTACTTATTCTCATTTTTTCCATAAGCATTTCGTATGGGTTCTTCTCATACAAAAGAACTCTGTCTTTCGTCATTGACAGAGCTCTTTTTGTTTTTCTTCTCTTAATTTCTTCATGTAGTTTTCATCTAGCGATTTATAGCACATTGCACAACTGACCAATCCTTTTAGACTTATCCTTCCAGTTC
>CANSOY010000031.1 GCA_947648765.1 uncultured Clostridium sp. | reverse complement strand
TCAAAAAATCGCTCAACTCTTCCTTCACATCGATTTCCTCCTTTCTTCTTTTTATTCTCTCTTTTTTCGTTACCTTCATTGTACCGTCGTTCAATCAAAAAGTCAATATTTTTTGTACGTCGTTTTTCGACCTTTTTCATCAAAAAAGATAGGAATAACAAGAATTCCTATCTTTCTTTTCTATTTTACCATTGCCTTAAACTGATTTAGGGTAACTCCTTTACTCATACGAATACGCGGTAATTCTAATTTATTCGAACCTTTATACACTCGACCAGATTTTATAGTAAAGGCAAGTGTAAAGCCTGCTTCTTTTATTGCTGCTTTCGCCGCATCGTTGTAATGTCCAAATGGATAGCAAAATACCGTAGAACCTCCCAAAATTTCTTGAGATTTCTTTAGGTCTTTGACGGCCTCTGCCTTTGGTATGGTTAAGATACGTCCTTTTCCATCTTTTCCAGAACGGTGCATATCGTGAGAATGAGATTGTAAACTAATTAAGTTTGATTGATATTTTTTTACATCCGAAGCAGCATGTATGGTAATAACAAAGCTAGTTCCTTTTGCTTGATACTTTTTCAAAATCGGAATGGCTAAATCAAAGAAACTATCGTCGCCATCATCAGATGTAATCACAATACTTTTACTTGGTAAGGTAATTTTTCCATCGATAAAATCTTCGACTTCTTTCCAAGTTGGGAAATAATAGTCATTGTCCACTAGATACTTTACTTGTGCCTCAAAGTCTGAAATTTCCATCCAGTTATTATTCGGAGCCTTAAAGTTGTTCTTATCATAGAAATTATGATACATTAGAACTGGTAATCCTTTTCCTGAAGTAGTTACTACTGCCTTTTTCTCTTTTACTTGTACTGTTCTTGTAACCGAAGCCTCGTTCCCAGACTCGTCTGCAACGGTATAGGTTACTTTGTAATCTCCGATTGTATCGGTTTTGACCTCTCCTGTGATTTGGATTTTTTCGGTTAAATCTCCGTTATAGTTGTCAGTTGCTTTGGCGCCTTCTTCTTTGTATTTTTCGCCTTTTGCAATCGTTACCTTTTCAGCTCCATTTAACTTAATTTCTGGTTTGATATCGTCAACAATATGGACTTTTCTTTCGACTGTTGTTTCTTGTTTTCCCCTTTTATTGCTTACTTGATAACGAATAACATACTCTCCAATTTTTTGATTGTCTACCTCTCCATTTTGGAAAATACGGTCAGAAATATCCTCTTCTTTTGCTTTCGCACTAGCCCCTTGCTCTATGTACTCTTCGCCTAATTTTAAGGTTAACTCTTTTTCTCCTTTTAGTTGCAATTCTGGTTGTAAATGTTCTTCTTGGTAATTTTGTACTCCTTTTACTGCAAGGATTCCAATCAGTACCAAGAAAACCGCAATCACTAGCAATGCGACTGCAAATTTCTTTTTATTGACAACCTTTTTATGTGGTTTTGCTGCTTCCGTTACATTTTGTTCTTGTTTCTCTTTTTCTTTTACTACCATATTTCATCCCTTCTTTTATTTCATTGTATTCTTTTATTTTCCTGTTATTACTTTACTACACTTTTCGAGAAAATACAATTGTTTGTATAGACTTTTTCCATTTACTTCGATATAATGAAGCAACACGAGAAAAGGAGTTTTTATCATGTTACAAACACAAAAATTAGGAATTGCATTCTCTGGTGGTGGATTACAAGGTATTTCTCACATTGGCGTTATTCGTGCTTTTGAGGAACTTGGTATTCGCCCAGATTTCATTTCTGGTACTAGTTCTGGCAGTCTAATTGCTGCTCTTTATGGTATGGGCTATACCGCTGATGAGATGGAAGACTTAGCCAAAAAATGCTGGAATAAATTAGCACCGATTAAAAAAAGTACAGTCCTTAAAATGGGGCTTCATTTTTTGTTCCATAACGAAATCCCTTGCGAGGGACTTGTGGATGGAAAAATCGTTGAAGATATTGTGCAATCTTTTGCCTCACAAAAGCAAATGCACTTACTTTCTGACGCCATTATTCCAACTGCTTTATGTACAGTAGATACCTACACAACAGATCAATGTATTTTCTTATCCGAACTAATCGAAAGCGACCGTGACCATGTTCATTATCTTTATGATACACCGATTGCTACTGCGGTTCGTGCTAGTATGGCTTTCCCTGGTATCTATAACTCTTGCTCTTACAAGGAATACAATTTCATTGATGGTGGGACTAAGGAAAATTTGCCAGTCGAAGTTTTGAAAGATGCGAAAATGGACCGTGTCCTTGCTATCTCTTTTGATTACAAGACTTACCATCCAAATAAGGGACTGATTAACTTGTTCCTTCGCGTGTTAGACATTTTTCCATCTGACCGATTACGTGCTTCTAAAGAGGCTGCTGACTTTGTGGTTCATATTGCAGACGAGGACACCGCTCTTTTGGAACTTCACGATTTATCTGCTACCATTCAAAAAGGGTATGATGCAGTTATGCAATGCAAAGACGAATTAACCAGTTTTATCTGTCAAAAATAGTGAAAAACGGTAGGTTCCCATTACTGGGTTCCCACCGTTTTTCGTTCATTTGACAATTTTATAGAAGTAGATACGAATTTCGTTCTCCGTAAAGCCATAGAGTTTCAGTTTCTTTAACAAGTCCTGCTGGACACTCTGGTCTTTTAAGAACTTCGTGCTAAAAAAGAGTGCTGCAACAGGTCCTGTCATTAAGCCCGCTACCCAAAGGATTCTCCTTGTGTTTGTAATGGGATAAATCCAGTGCCTCTCGAGAGCGTTGGGGTTCATGTACTCGCTGAAACTCCGTTCCATTTCCTGATTGCGATAAATACCAACCAAGTCATATTCTTCTTGGAATTGTTGTTTACCTACAATCGTAGATTGGATCCGGTCTTCCATTGCCATTGTCTACCCTCCATCCAATGTCTGTTGAGTTTTTACTGCTGAATTTTCAGGCTGTTTCTTAGTATACCACAAATATGTAAATTTTTCAACTTACAACTCCTTCAAGAACGGAAGAAATTCCTTTCATTACTTTGAATATATCTTATAGGTAGTTGGAATAAAGATATATTCATTTAATAAATCCTTACCATTTATCTTTTTCATATATCCATCTTTACTCGTGCTTTTTATAATTCTATACAAATAATAATTATCTACATTTTCTTTTGCAAATTCTAATTCTGTGGCAGTTATATCAATCGGTGTTCCTTCATCTCCCTTTGTAGATTTTACTTCAATATATTTCTCTACATACATTCCATCTTCATTTCGTTCAAAAGTCAGGATATCAAAACCTTCATTATCTTTTCTGTTTTCAAAAAATTCCTTCATCTTTTTCACTTGTTCTTTTGCACCTTCATGCTCTAGTCTTTTGATTTCACTTTCATATATTCTTTTTTCATTAATTTCTCCTTGTTTACTTTTTACGATTTCTTCTGCAATATAGTCTGGTTTACTTTTTCTTTCTAACTTGCCTTCTGCTTTTCTATATTTTCTAATCTTAACCTGTCCTTCTACGTACTTTAATTCTCCCTCTGTTTCTTTATCTGTCCAATACCTTTCTCCTATCTCCTCTACTTTGCCAGCAATTTGACTAATTTCTTCGTCTTCCTTTGCCTCATACTCTGTCTCGACTACTTTCAAAGGAAATTTCCATGCAAGGCGTTCACTCCCCTCTATATCTTTTTCTTTTGTTTGATACGGTTCTTCAACAAGTTCAACTATTCCCTCGTAAATGTATCTTCTTTTTTTATCTTTCGAGAATAAATACATTGGTAAGTTATTTTCTTTGGAGTGATAGATTAGCGCATTGTTTCTTTTTAATTGTTGATCTCCTCTTAGTCCTTCTCCTGTATAGATAATTTTTCCATCTTTTACGTTTCCATCTTCATAAACATCATTTTCTTCATTTGTTACTAACACCAAACAATTTAGTGTATTTGTCTTCATAATTCCGGATTGTCCACTTATCTTAAATATTTTCATTAGTTGCTCTCTTGTAAAAATGTCTCCAATGTTTATGTTCTTTATCACTGTTAAATTTTCTTCGTATTCTGTTTCATATAGGGCTTCCCCTGATTTCTTCATATTTTACTCCTTTATATACTGCGCTAATGGTATATCTGCTGGTGCTAAGTCATAATTTAATATTTCTGAGCGTTCAATCCATTTATATTCAGAATGGTCGTGAAGTCTAAATTGGCCACCTAAATATTCACACTCATATAATCTTAAATCAACTGTTTTTTTCGGATATTTGCATATATTATTCTTGACATATTTTTTTGCCTTTATCTTTAGTTCAAATTCTTCTAAGATTTCCCTTTCAATAGCATGTTCTTCACTTTCATTTATCTCTACTTTTCCTCCAGGAAGTTCCCACTTTCCTAGTACATTTTCATCTCCAGTTGCTCTTTTTGCAATTAAGATTTTATCGTCCTTTTTGATTAACGCTGCTACAACAACAATATTCATTTTACTCTCCTATTCTTACAACTCCTTCAAAAACGGAAGAAACGCGGTTGGAATTGCATATTTTGCTTGAATATCTGCTAATGGTATCCATAAAAACTCTGTGTTTTCTGTTTCTACCTCTACTAGATAACTTTGCATTTTCCATTCAATATGTGAAAAGATATGAGTTCGTGCTGTTCCTTTTTGGATTGCCATTTCTTTTAATCCATACTCTTTCAACCACTCACACTGTTCTTTTTTGGTTAATTTTCTTTCGACATTTGGTAGTTCATATAAATTTGCTAATAATCCATTTTTATCCCTTTTTCGGATGGCAATCTTATCTTGATATTGCAAAATGAAGACAGTAACATCAACTTGTTTTCGCTTTGTTTTTACAATACGGATTGGCACTTCATTCGTTGTTCCATTTTTTCTGGCTTGGCAAATGTCTGCTAGTGGGCATTTTTCACAAAGTGGCTCTCCATTTGGAAGACAAACCACTTCTCCTAATTCCATAATGCCTTCATTGAAATCTCCGGCTTCTTTTGGCATTTGTGGTTGCAAAATTGCTTGGATTTCTTTTTTCGTTTTCGGCTCTAAAATATCGATTTTCCAATCCAATAATCTCGTGATAACACGCATCACATTTCCATCTACTGCTGGAACAGGTTCGTCATAGGCAATCGAGGCAATCGCTCCTGCTGTATACTCGCCAATCCCTGGTAATTGGATTAACTCTGCATAAGTTTTTGGCATTTCTTCCTGATAGTTTTTCACCATAATTTGAGCTGCTTTTTGCAAGTTCTTAGCACGGTTATAATAGCCTAAGCCTTCCCATAATTTCAGTAATCGCTCTTCTGGAATTTCTGCAAGCGTTCTTACATCTGGGATTTCTTGCAAAAATCTAGCATAATATCCTTTAACAGCCTCTATTCTGGTTTGCTGTAGCATAATCTCCGAAATCCAAATGGTGTATGGATTTTTATCTTGACGCCAAGGCAAACTCCTTTGGTTTTCTTGATACCAAGTTACTATCCTTGGAACCATTTGTGGCACTAGATTTTGGCTATCTTTCTTCATCATGCTCTACTTCTTCCATTAAATGAATTTGTTCTGCAATTTGTCTTTCTCTACTCGCAAAGATTTCTGGGTCTGAAAATAGCTCTTGCATCTCTGCTAAATATTTTTGGTAGGCTGGATCTGGATAATACATTTTCGCATACCCACCTTTTCCATATTTACTGGATAATTTTTGAAAAGAATACGCAATAATTTGCTCTAATGTTGGATGTTCACTTGCGTGTTTATCTCGTTGAAAACGAAGAGAGCGAATGAGCATATTTTCCACTGAAATCTCACGGTCTGCGGAAGAAACTAATTTTCCATAAACACTTCTTGCTTCATATTCTAAACTTGCTCTATGGTCTACAATAGCTTCTGCCATCATGGTTCTTTCTTCTTCACTGAAAAATGCCTGTAGCCCTTCGTCCTCTAAGAACATTTGAGCAGATACGGCTTCGTGTTCGTCTGCATTAACAGGATAACCAATATCATGATAAGCAGCAATGGTGTAAACTTTGTTGGCGTCAACTGGCAACTGAAATGCTTCTGCAATTTCAAAACTACGGCGAATCACTTGTTGAATATGGTCTATTCCGTGTCCCCCAATATTATGTGCATATCTTGGTAATACACTTTCGTCAATATATTGTTTTAATTCTGGATTTAACTCTGTCATAAATCTTTCCTCCTTTTTCTCTCCCTATTATATCAACAATGTCGAAAAAAGCAATCTTTTCTTTTTACTTGCCAAAAAGTTTGCTTGCGCGATATAATAAGGATAACAAAATTAGAAAGGAAAAAATCATGAATATTTATCGTTCTTTGAACCACATGATTGCCTATATCGAAGAAAATTTAGAAAATGAGATTTCGTATGAAAAATTAGCCAAACTTCTTGGCGTGAATGAATATACCATGCAAAAATTATTTAGCCTTTTGTGTGGAATTCCTTTGGGAGAATACATTCGTAAAAGACGTCTGTCCAATGCTGGTGCAGACCTATTTCGTGGTAAAAAACTGATTGATGTCGCTTTGAAATATCACTATGAAAATCCAACTTCCTTTTCCCGTGCTTTTGAGAAATTTCATGGGATAAAACCAAGTCAGATTAAAGAACAACCAGATAATTTGAAATTTTACGCAAGGCTTACTTTTTCAGAAAATATTTCCGCAGAAGAGCCAATCGAATATGGAATTGAAAAAAGAAGGCCACTTGTCCTCTATGGTAAATTTATTCCAACCACAGAGACCACCATTTCCCATGATGCTCCTGCCTTTTTTCAACAAATGATTGCCGAGTATGATGCACTTTATGGGGATTTCAATTATGGTATGACCGTATACGAAGGTCGTTTTGTTACCGACCATCTTCAATATTGGGTTTTATATGACCACCCTGTTCCTGGTTTTACGCGTTATGAATTGCCCGAAAGCACTTGGCTTATCTTTCGCTCCCCTTCGTATCAAGCAAAGGATATTCAAGCCGCTACTGCACAATTTTATTCTTCCTTTTTACCAAGCAGCTGTCCCTATACCTTACGCGATTTACCAGATTTAGAGCATTACCACGATAAAGTTACCGATATTTTAATTCCGATTGAAGACCCTTCCTAAGACTGATTTTTTTTGGATAGAAAAAGTCAGTCTTTTTCTGTGCCTTTTTTATATAATCTTCTTAACAGGAGGCACTTTATGAAGAAAACACACCTATTTGAAATTTTTTTAACCGCAAACCATGTAGCAGAAGAAAGCTGGCTCGCTTTTTTTAATACCATCGCGAAATTAAATGGGTATTTCCATCCGTTTGACGTCTATGCCACAACCAACCAAAATGAGGTTCGTTTCTTTTTGGTTACCACTAGCATTATTCCGCCTATTCTCAACTCACTTGGCGATTTTCTAATCCAAGAAATCGAAAGTGAGAAAGAACCTTTTGTTCTTCCTGCTCTTTTTCCTTTTTCGATTGTTACCAACAAGGAAAAAAATCTATTAGACATTTTCGATAAAGTGGAAAGTCGAAATGGAAAAACACTTTCGATGGTGCAAATGCATTTTTTTTCTTTTGCGAAAGACCATTTTTTTACCAAAACTTATCTGTATTTTCAATCTGGACCGAAGGCTCCTTTTCGCAGGAAAAGAGCGTTTTTTGCTATTCCACATTTCTTTTTTAGTATTGATTTTTCGGTATACAATCGATTTTTCTATCGAAAAAATGCAACCGAATACTTAGATATTCAAAAAACGTTGGCTCTTTTTCAAAGTAGTCCTGAACATGCTCTTTTCCATGTCCATACTTTTCCTTACTTGCCAAAAACCTATTACTTAAATTCCTATTCTTACGATATTCGTAACCATTCGGTTGTGATTGGTTCAAGCGGTACTGGTAAGTCTAAATTTGTTGCCTCTTTCATTCGTGAAATTCTACAAAGTCCAGATACGCTTACACGAAGTAAAGTGGTGGTCATTGACCCACATGCTAGTTTGGAGCAAGATATTGGTGGGCTTGCCAATACTTGCGTATTAGATTTCCAAGATGTTCAAACCAGTAGTAATCTTTTCTTGCAGAAAAGTGGGCAAGATTTAATCGCTTCTGTGGAACTTATGCTTTCTCTATTTCAAACTTTAATGCAAGATCAGTATAACCCCAAACTAGAGCGTGTCCTTCGCCATGCTATTCATTTACTCGAAACTTGTCATTTGCTAAATTTCTCTAATCTTCGTAAATTGCTCTTTGATTTAGATTTTCGTACACGCCTTCTAACCCAAAAGCAAGAACAATTACCAGATAGTGTTGTGCATTTTTTTGCGACAGATTTCAATGAATTGAAATCCAAATCTTATTCTGAAGCAATCGCTCCTATTCTTGCTTTTTTAGACGAAATGGAGTTATTACCTGCTTTTCAAGAAAGCACAGACCTGCCGCAAATTCGAGATATTATCTCCCAACATGACCTTACTGTTTTTTCACTCGACCAAGCCACACTTGGTCAAAAAGTTACCAAAACCATTAGTGGGCTTGTTATGCAACAAATCTGGGAATTCGCCAAGGCTCATACCTATCCTGAACCGCTTGTCCTTGTCGTAGATGAGGTTTCTGTGATAGAAAATCCCATCTTGGCTAGACTCTTGTCTGAAGCAAGGAAATATAACTTGTCTGTTGTTTTAATCCAACAATATTTCAGCCAAATTACAGAAGAATTGCGTAAATCTATTTTTGCAAATGTTCCCAATTTCTATGTGTTTCGTGTTTCCAAATCGGACGCACTTTTGCTAGAAAATAACTTGCAAATGGAAGTTGCTGTTCACAATTCGTATAAGATACGTTTGAAATTACTAACCGAACTCAAAAACCGTGAATGTATTGTCCGCATTAGCAAAAATGGTGTGCTATTACCTGCCTTTAAGGCACAAACCTTGGACTATGTTCCACAACCTCGCAAGAAACAAATCCAAGTTCTAACCTCTGTACCGCTTCCATTTCAGTTTGTGGATACAGAAGTTAGTTTTGGAGAAGAAATCCCATTTTCGATTGACGCTTCTTCGGATACCTTACGTGAAATTATGCAATCTCAATCCAGTGGTAGAAAGCAGGTGATGTTACATGGATGAAACAAAAGCACAAGAGATGATTTCACAAATTTTTCAACAAGTTTTTGGAACTGCCTCTCCCTATTCTTTGGACGAGGTTCTAGCAAAGTTTGCATTTGACCTCAAACTTCCGCAAAAGGTATATGATAGCATTACGGGAGAAGAAACTTGGTCAGAAACCATCCACGGTACTAAATTTATTACCCAAAAAAATATGGAAAAACATGATATGGCAAAAGGTTGGATGCTTCCCAAACAAGAAGTAAAAATTTTGAAAGAATTGCTTGCCATCTGGCAAACGATTAACTATATCACGACAGAGCGTGAATATGACTGCATTGATGTAGCACAATGCGATCCAATTTACCGTAGTGAGAAGTGTTTTCGTTCAACGGATTGTAGCGAATGTAAAAGTCTTGTTTTTTGTGATGGGTGCCATCGTAGCGAGTTTATGCTAGCTTCTCAACGAACAGTAGACTCTGGCTTTTGCATTCGTGTGGACGACTCCAATACTTGTACCAATAGTTATCACGTGATGTGCTCGAAACAAATTAGCAATTCTCTTTTTATTCAAGATTGCTCTAATTTACACGAGTGTATCTTTTGTTCCCACATTTCTAGTCGTAGTTATTGTATCTCCAATATGCAATTCGAGAAAAGCGAATACTTTGCTATCAAAAAGGCAATCGTAAAATGGATTTTAAGTAAAACGTAAAACGAGAATTCACTTTGAATTCTCGTTTTTCTTATTTGGCGGAGTGAGTGGGATTCGAACCCACGGGCCGGTATTCCCGACTACTACAGTTCCAGTGTAGCTCGTTATGACCACTTCGATATCACTCCATAATACCAAATATTATTATAGCGAATTTATTTATAAATTTCAAGAGTTTTTCTTTTCTTTCCCACATACTTTGATGAAATATTGAAATATTTTATTCATATTTTCATCTTTTGAGTATAAGCTTTCTGGATGAAATCGTACTCCCATATAAAAAGTTTTATTGGGTGCCTCAATTACATCTGGATAACCATCATCACAAAATGCCACTTTTTCTAGTAAAGGACACTCTTTTATCGTCCTTTTGTGCCTTGAATTTACTAGCATTTCTGATGTATTTACGATTGAATAAAACTTTGAATTTTCCTTAACTTTAATGCTATGTACATATTCCTCAAAAGACTTATCGTGTTTTTCAGGATTTGGTATTAATTCAGTAGTTCCACCAAGAGCTCTTGCGATGTTGTTTTGTCCAGCACAAATTCCTAAAATTGGTATATCTTTATCATAACAATATTTTGCGATGATATTTTCATAACAGTCTGTTTCCAATCCACCTTGTAATAGCACACCATCACATAATTCAATTTGTGCAATTAAATTTTCTTTTTCTTGCCTAGATAGGTTATCTTCCCATTTATCACCACAGTATTTAATTTGTGATTCTGTTGGTAATATTCCAATTGCTATCCCACCATTATCAAATATCGCTTGTTTTACTTCATCACGAATGAAAGTATCTTCCTTTCTATGCTGATACCTTTCTTTTGTGTCATGTTTACTAACAATTCCTACGATTACTTTTTGTTTCATTTTTCTTTTCCTTTTCTAATACAAAACATCTCTTTTTTACATTTTTTTCGCCCATAATAGCAGTGTAAATTTGGAAAATGGCTTCCTTTATTTTCTCGGAAGATATTTCCGCCTGTGAGGTTGGTAATAGTAATGCTGAATACACAACCCAGTATAGTTCTAAATCAAAATCCAATTCGATACAGCCTACCTGCTCATAAAACTTTGCTCTTTTCTTTCGGATTGCATTTTCTTTTTCATTCTTGCCAAGTCCCACTTTCTCCATTTCAATAAAAATCCCATCATAGACACTGGCTTGCTCTTGCAAGAGTCTCAATGCTTGCGAGCCATATCCTTTGCTTTGTTCTGTTGGCAAAATTGCTAGGTAATCTAGTTGCAAATATGGGTTATTTTCTAAGGAATTAGTAAGAAGAAATCCCACCATTTTGTCTTGGTCAACGACTTTCCAAATGGTTGTAATTCCTGCTTCTGTCGTTCTTACAATATGGCGATAGGATTTTCTCTCCGAGGCAGGAAATAACCTGCGGTAATGAGGATAAATCTCTTTTTTCCATTCTGAAATACCGGACTTTTTCTAGTTCCATTTTTATGCTTCCCTCGTTTCTGTTAGTTTTCCATAAATGATACGATAAATATCGCCCCAGTTATTTACTTCTTGTACCATCGGATTTCCTTCGATTTTGCGTAAATTGGTATCACGGAAATATAACGTGTGGATATTGTTATCTGCTAGTCTTTGAATAATCTTCCAATCATCATCTATCATAAAATCTACGTTTTCTTTTTGGCAGATTTCGAGTTTATCTTCTACCATCCAATAGGTTTTATCAAAGGTAATCCCATTTTGTTCAAAAATATGGATAGAGTCCTCTTTCATTTCTGGTACAAACATCCCTCTTGCTGTGATAACCACAAACTCCACGCCAAGTGCTTTTAGCCTTTGGTAGACTGCCTTAAATCCTGGCATTAAGCTACTTTCTTGTTTGGAAATAATCGAAAAATATTGGTCAATAAAGGCTTGTCGCTGCTCATTTGTCCAGTTGTATCTGGCTTGAAATTTTGGCTCTTCTCGGTCAATAATTGGACTTCCTGCTAGTTCCTCGATGGCAAAAATCTCTTCATAAGTGCGGAAAGCCGCCTCACTATCAAATACTACTCCATCTAAATCAATTCCTATTCTCATTTTCTTCTTCTCCTTCTATCATTTCTAGTAGATAACCTGCAAAATAACTAAGTCTATCATTATCAATACTTCCATAATTCAAGTGTGCTTTTTGATGCGTTTTTTGGTCAATGACAAATTCTCCAATCACATATTGCTTTTTCTTCGTTACGAAACTTTGTGAGTATTCCAATGTGAAATACCTTGGCATTTTCGGTGCTAATACAAGTGCCACATACTTACTTGCTGCATCTGTACCATCATAATCTGGAAATACAAAGAAAAAAATATTGGTTCCTTGCTTGGTTTGCTGAAAGGAAATGTCAAAATCTTCTTTTGTTACTTCTCGTTCAAAATCTTTTAGGACTATATTGGGATTAGGTTGTAACTCTTCTTTGACTTCATTCCATTTATCGAATAGCCATTGGCGCATATTTTCTGGTCCTTTTTTTAATTCTTCATTAAATTTTCGCCAGTTTCCAAACACTTCTTGAAATAGTTTACCATTACTTAGTTGATATTGGATACTGGTTGTAATCTTGTTCTCCATAATTTTCTCCTTTTACAAATCAATCGCATATCTTTTTATTTTCTTATCACTAACGGTAGAAGTGGCTTCATTAACATAGTTTGCCCCTATTTTTTGAAATATCTTTGGTGAAATGATGTTATCTTCATAATGGCACAAAATAACCTCTTTCATCCCAAGGCTTTTGCATTTTTCTAACAATTCCTGTGCAATTTGTGTTGCATAACCTTTTCTTCGTTTTGACGGACGGACACCATAGGCAATATTTCCCCAGATATCATACCCCTTTTTGGTTAAGTTATAGCGAATACAACCTGCTCCGATTAGAACATCTTTATCCCACGCAATAAAATAATAGGCTTTTTCGTACCAGTCTAAGTCTATATGTTCACCATTTTTTCGATTTTGTAATTCTTGCAAAATGCTTGTATAATCATTTTCCGTTTCACAGGAAAGTTCTAATACATCTGGAATTAAATCACTTTTGGTTTGTATAAATTCTTGATACATTTCAAGATAAGCCTCATAATCTACTTCTTGTAGTTCTTTTAGTTCAATCATATGATTACTCCTTTTCGGTATACGCTCTACCTAGCATTTGCTCGCAAAATCCCATCTTTTTGTAGACTTGCTCCGTATAAAACCCTTGCTCCGTTTGGACACAAACTTCTTGAATATTCTTTTTCATTAGATCTTGTGCAATTTCAGATAACATCTGCTTACACACACCTTTTTTCTGGTATTTCTTGTTGGTTGTGATATTATATATAATTCCCTTTTCTTTTCGGTAAATAACCGTTGCTGTGGCTATGACTTCTTCTCCTTTTCTACCGAAATAGTGAAGTACTTGATAAATATGGTCTTTGGGTTCAAAACTTTTTTCTAATGCTATTCGATATCCCTCTTCTAAGCTTTGATATGGGTCTTCTGGGTCATCGCCTGAAAATCCGTCCAAAACAGCTTGAATAAATTGGTCTTTTTGCGTTTTTTCTACAATAGAAGTGGAAAACTCCACACTACTTTTCTTTCCCACTAATTGTTCTAAGTTTTTAAGTGTCATCCACACATCTGTATAAAGCGGTTGTAAATTGCTTGCCTGTATTTGTTCTTGTAAATTTGCGTCTAATATTTCAGAGGTAATATATATAATCGGTCTTTTTCCGGCAGATTGCATTTCTTCCTTAATTGCTTGCCATGTTTCTAACAAAGATATGTCATTCTTTTTCAAGTATGTAAAATTCCAGTATTCATCTCCAATTACATCACTTAGATATATATCATAATTTTCTCTTCTTACCTGCTGTGAGAGGTATAAATCCATTTGTCCCCCAAAGTGGATATCTATCATTTCTTGCATCTTTCTTCCCCCTTACTGTAACTCACGAAATCCATTTCGGCTCCATAGCCACATTGGCGTATGGATATCGATTGGATAATATTTGGTTCCTTGCAATAGTTGGTTCCAACGCTCAATCACAATCAGCTGTACTTGGCTTGTTTCTAGTTCTTTATCTGTAATTAGTCCTAAGCGATGGCTCGCTTTTACCACGTGCGTATCTGGAGCAACTGTTAAGTCCCCAATATTTTTGAATTGCATGTCCGTATATTGATATAGCACATAGAGCCAATAGTTACATATCTTATTGCCAGATAAGTATGGAAATTGGGCTTTATGCTCCTTTTGAATATACGTACGGATTCTGTTTACATCATAATCATTATTGGCGAATATTTTACGAATATCTCCGTCAAATAGTTCGTTAATGGTATCACATAATTTTATCCAAATTTCGGTCTGTTTGTTGGGTTGTAGTGCCACTTTATATTTTACTAAAGCGTGTTGTACTTGTTCAAATGAAGACTTGCTGACTTTCTTGGTATCAAAAACAAAATTTGTTTCGGTATCCTGCCAAGTTTGGTTGGCACTTTCCCATAATTTATATGAATTTCGTTGGTAGTTCAACGCCATTGGTAAAGTATAATAGTTATAGTTTGCTAGGCTTTCTTTTGGCAAATGTGGATTGCTATCTTCTGGCATTACTTCTCCACCTAGTAATCCTTTTTGGTACATATCTACTAATTTTTCGACTTGTTTTAAGATTTCTCTTCGCTCCATATTTTTCTCCTTTGTCGCTATTATATCATACATTCTTTTTCAAAAAAAGAAAGAGGATTTATTTTCCTCTTTCCTTTTTTATCTTACATGGCTTCGCGATATAATCGGATAAAGTCTTCTTTGCTTACATCTCTTGGATTTCCTGGTTTGCAAGGGTCTTCCATTGCCTTTTCTGCAAGCATTTCTAAGTCTTCTTCTTTGCATCCTGTATCTTTTACCGTCATTGTAACACCGCAGGCTTTGGATAATTCTTGGATCATCCATACAAATGTATTGATAACATCTTGGTCATTCAAATTTCTAGCGTCTGGTCTTCCAATATGGCATAAGATTTCACGAAATCTGTCTGCACAAACTGCTCCATTGAAACGCATAACAGTTGGAAGTAGGATAGCATTTGCAATTCCATGTGGTGTATCATATACAGCTCCTAATTGGTGAGCCATTGAATGAACAATGCCTAACCCTACATTGGAGAAGCCCATTCCAGCAATATATTGTGCTAGTGCCATATTTTCAATCGCTTGTGGGTCTTTTTCATTAACTGCTTTTGGCAAATTCTCAAAAATTAGTTCGATTGCTCTCATATGGAACATATCTGACATCGTATTATGTGCTTTGGTAATATATCCCTCTACAGCATGAGTTAGAGCGTCTAATCCAGTCGCTGCTGCTGTCATTTTTGGTAAAGATTCCATTAGTTCTGAGTCTACGATTGCTAAAACTGGGATATCGTGTGGGTCAACACATACCATTTTTATTTTTCTTTCTTCATCGGTAATAACATAATTGATCGTAACTTCTGCTGCTGTTCCATGTGTTGTAGGAAGTGCAATAATTGGTAATCCCTTATGAGTAGTATTCGATAGTCCATTTAAGGATACAACGTCTGCACGATCTGGGTTTGTCATTAGGATAGAAATTCCCTTTGCTGTATCGATAGCAGAACCACCACCTACGACAACAATCACATCTGCTTCAAATTTTTGGCAAACTTTGTAACCATCTAATACATTTTGAATAGTTGGATTTGGTTTTACATCTGAATACAAGGTATATTCTATTCCTGTTTCATCGAATATTGCTGTTATTTTCTCAATTAGTTTGCACTCTACGAGCCCTTTATCTGTTACTAATAGGATTTTCTTGTATCCTCTTGTGTGTATCTCTTTTGGCAATTCATTTCTACATCCTCTTCCAAAGATAGATGTTTCATTTAATACAAATCTTTCTGACATTGCTTTTTTCCTCCTTTGATTTTATACAAACAGTATATCAAAACAAGAGATACTTTTTCAAGTATTTGGAAAATTTATTTTTTCTCTTTTTTCGACATATCTCTATAACTCAATTCTGTCTAAATCATCTGGCACATAGATATTTCCATTGAAGTATTGCCTTGCTTCTTTGGTATATTCTCTTTTTCTGTTTTCTAAGTCATTATCCCCTGCATGATACAAAACTAAGTTCTTTACTTGCAAACTCACCGCTATTTCTGCTGCCCTTTTCACTGTGGAATGCATTTTTTCATATGGTTTAAATACATCTACTTCCGATTCCATACACATTGCTTCATGTAGCAACCAATCTACTCCTTGTACTTCCGCTCTTAATGTCTCATCAAAGGTTTCGTCTCCTAAGAATACCAGTGTTTTTCCATTTTTCAATCTAGTCTTGAATCCAAATTGTCTATCTTTTTTCGCATGAATATCTAAAAATCTTATGGTATAGTTTAGTATTTTTACTTCTTCTTTATCTTCAACGCTCTGAAAGATAATCTTTGTATCGATTAGGTTAGTAAATTTTTTAGGGAGCACCTCAAACATAATTTTTCGGATTGTACTCTCTAGTTCTGGATGCATATATATGATTAATTTTCCATCATAATTATCTTTTGCAAAGAACTTTTGCGCATAGCGAATAATCCAAAATAGTCCTAAAATATGGTCCGTATGCTTATGGGACAATATAATATGGTGGATATTTCTAAAATCTATCTCCGCATCTCTTAATTGCTTAATAATTTGTAATCCCCCACCCGTATCCACTAGAATATGCTCTCCTGCATCATCTTCTAATGTAAAACAAGTATTATAACAATCTAACGTCATTGCATGCCCTGTACCTAATATATTTAATCTTTCCATCTCTCTTTTCTCCTCTATTTAATTACCTATCCATTATATCATAAAAATGCTTTTGGAGAACTGTATCTGTGAAATTTTGCCTGGAAGTGATATAATACATACAGTATATGCTAGGAATACTCTTCTTAAGTAGAAATATATAATAGCTGCAAAATCATAGAGGCTTTTCCTGTAGTGCTCTTTCTTGGGAAGTATCCAAACTTCTCCACAATGGTTGGATACTTTATGCTTTTCTCTTTACTGCATACACTGTAAAAAAATAGCAAATTCAATACTGTCTTATTCTGCCAAGCCATCTCAAAAAAATCGTTCTCTGACCTAGCAAGAAAACGCTTTTTATTTTTCTACAAGAAATGCAGAAAAGACTGAAAGGTCACTCTTTTTTCTTATAATTTCTCATTTCTTATAGTTTCTACTATCTTTTCATATTGTGATTTATATTTATTAACCATATAATTATATTCTTTTGTTCCTTCCTGATAATAATAGTAGTCAAAATAAATCCTATCCTTTGGCGAATTTTCAGCCTTCTCTATGTTTTTTATAGTATAGCCGATTAAGATTTTATAATTATTTCGGTTTAAATCCTCATAATTACATAAGTTCAATATGAAATCTCCATCAGAATTTTGCTTATCCTCTACAGCATCTCTATTATATAAAATTAACATTTGAAACTCCTCTGCTTTGTCTTTGGCAATTTCATAAGTAGAGAGCTCTAATTGATTAATTTTATCTTGCAAAACTTGTGTTCTAAAGCATCGTTCACTATTTATTAAGTTAAAGAACTCTATATTATTTGCTATTCCATAACCTATATTTTCGAGAGTTATCTTTATGCGTATACTGTCATTTCTTTGTTCTTTATGAAAACGAGATGAAATCTCGTTTTCCACCTCCGTAAGGTTATTATCAACATTTTCAATTTTTTTCAATCGCAATCTTGGTCTATATGTCTCTCTATTTTGATCTTCTATCTGCTTATTAGTATTTCGACATGTTACTATTGTAGAGGCGATTATCGCAAAATAGAAACTATGACACTTGCTATTTGTATTATTTCACTACAACTCATATTTTTCATTCTCCAATTTAATTTTTTTCATTTTATCATTATAATTATTTTTATTCAAGATTTTAATAACAAAACAAAAAAGACTGAAAAATCAGTCTTTTTCTTATGGCTCCTCTTGTTGGACTCGAACCAACGACCTATCGGTTAACAGCCGAGCGCTCTACCAACTGAGCTAAAGAGGAATATAAAACTGGCGACAACCTATTTTCTCAGCAGGGTAACCCGCAAATATCTTCGGC
>CANSOY010000030.1 GCA_947648765.1 uncultured Clostridium sp. | reverse complement strand
CGTATATGCAGAAATTGAAAATAATTTCAAAGATCGTATGTATCAAGATGTACAAGCAACCGATAAAGAAGTAAGAGATGCGAACATTGATAAAATTACAGAAGATGTAACAAACTATTATGTTGAAAAATTTAGCGAAGAAGTAGCCGAAGAAAAGAAAAGAGATATTGCGGATAGTATCCACGACTTAGAGAAGAAATGTGTTCGTGAAATGATTTTGAAAGAACATAAAAGACCAGATGGCAGAAAAATTGACGAAATCCGTCCACTTTCTTGTGAAGTTGGTGTACTTCCTCGTGTGCATGGTAGTGCCATTTTCACAAGAGGACAAACCCAAGTCCTTTCCATTGCAACACTTGGTATGAAGAGCGAAGAGCAAATGTTAGATGGAATTGACGAAGAAGAGTCAAAACGTTATATGCACCACTACAATTTCCCATCTTACAGTGTAGGAGAGTCAAGACCTTCTCGTGGACCAGGAAGAAGAGAAATTGGACATGGAGCACTAGCTGAAAAAGCATTAGTACCAGTTATCCCATCAGTTGACGATTTCCCATATTCTATTCGTGTCGTTTCAGAAGTTCTATCTTCGAACGGTTCTACTTCACAAGCAAGTATTTGCGGAAGTACATTAGCACTAATGGATGCTGGTGTTCCAATTAAGAAGCCAGTAGCTGGAATTTCAACAGGACTTGTAACCAGCAAAGAAAATCCAAATGAATATATTATGCTAACGGATATCCAAGGAATCGAAGATTTCTTTGGCGATATGGATTTCAAAGTAGGTGGAACTAAAGATGGTATTACAGCCATCCAAGTAGACATTAAAATTGATGGTTTAACATATGATATTATTGAGGAAGCATTTGCTCGTACCAAAGTAGCAAGAGATTATATCTTAGACGAAATTATGCTAAAACAAATTGATCAACCGCGTGCAGAATTATCTCAATATGCACCAAGAATTGTAACCACTATGATACCAGTCGATAAGATTAAAGATGTCATCGGACCTGGTGGAAAAATGATTAACCAAATCATTGACGCAACTGGCGTTAAGATTGATATTGAAGAAGATGGTCGAGTATGTATTTATTCTTCGGAAGAAGACAAAAAGCATTAAAAATGATACAAACTATTACGAGAGAAATTGAAGTTGGCGGTATTTATGACGGAAAAGTTAGTCGTATCGTAACATTCGGAGCCTTCGTTGACTTAGGTGGAGGAAAAGAAGGATTACTTCATATTTCCAAAATCTCAAGCAAACGTGTTGAAAAAGTAGAAGATGTTCTTAGTGTTGGAGATGAAGTACAAGTAAAAGTAATCGAAATTGACCACCAGAACCGTATTAACCTTAGCATGAAAGCATTAGAAGCAAAGCCAGAAGAAGAGGAAAAAAGCGAGGAATAAATCCTTAAGAAAAAGTTAAGAACAAAAAAGTTGCAAAAGAAAATATACAATAGTATAATAAGAAATGATAAAATAAATGAGTAAGAAAAAAGGAGAAAGATATGGAATATCTATATATGTTACAACAAGCACTTGCTTGGGCTGTAAGCATATTTTGGTTATACCAATTAGTAATTAGCATTTGTTCACTTGTAAAATTAAAAGATAAGCCAATGCTAGAAAATAAACAAAATCGTTTTATGGCAATTGTTCCAGCGCATAACGAGGAAAATGTGATTGGAAATTTAGTGCAAAGTTTGAAAAATCAAGATTATCCAAAAGAACTCTATGATATTTATGTGATTGCAGACAATTGTACCGATAACACAGCTCGTATTGCAAAAGAAGCAGGCGCAACTGTATATGAACGTTTTGATGCACAAAATAAGACAAAAGGATATGCACTTCAATGGTTTTTACAACAAAAAATCAAAGAAGATGCACCTTATGACGCATTTTGCGTATTTGATGCAGACAATATCGTAGACAGTAACTTTATTAAAAATATGAACAAGAAATTATGCCAAGGAGAAACTGTTGTACAAGGTTATCGAGATATTAAGAACCCAACCGACAGTTGGATTACAGCAGGTTATGCTATCTTCTATTGGACGATGAACCGTTTTTATCATTTGGCAAGATACAATGTAGGATTATCTCCACTTATCAATGGAACAGGATTTATGGTAAGATTTGATGCCATTAAACCAGATGGTTGGGATACCCAAACCTTAACCGAAGATATCGAATTTTCTTTGAAAAGAATTATCAAAGGGAAGAAACTTGGCTGGGCAACAGATGCTATTGTTTATGATGAACAACCAGTAGGCTTTAAGCAATCTTGGTCACAAAGGTCAAGATGGACAGTTGGTCATATTCAATGTATGAAAACCTATACCAAAGACCTTGTTTATGCAATCAAAGAGCATAAAACACTTATGAATGTAGATGGACTACTTTACATTCTAGGTTCTATCCCAATGTTTGTTGTAACACTTGTCTTATTATTACTAAACTTTGTTATTTATATGGGTTCTGGTATGTCTGGAGCAGACTTGCTTGTGAATATTGCAAGATACATTATTCCAACATTCTTTGGACCAATCCTAATGGGAATTATCATTATGAAGTTAGATAAAAAGCCAATTAAGTCTATGCTAAAAGGTTTAGCAATGTATCCATTTTTCTTAGGTTCATGGCTTGTTATTAACTTTAAGTGTTTATTCAAACAAGAAACAAAATGGGAAAAGATTGAACACGTAAGAGATATTAAAATTAACGAAGTTGCATAAAATATACCAAAGGCTGACCCTAAAAAGTCGGCTTTTTTGGTAGAGATAGGAGAATGTAAGTTGGATTATTCAAAAATAAAGGTATACGCATTTGTAGGACCATCTGGAACAGGGAAAAGTTATCGTGCACAGATGGTTGCTGCAGAAAATGGAATTGAATATATTATTGATGATGGACTATTGGTAAAAGGAAATGATATTGTAGCAGGGACATCAGCGAAAAAAGCAGCGACTAAGATTGAAACAGTAAGACATGCTCTTTTCTTAGAGGAAGAAGAACAACAAGTAATTCGTGATGCGTTTGAAAAAGAAAAACTAAAATCCATTTTAATTTTAGGAACATCGGATGGAATGGTAGAAAAAATTGCAGCAAACCTCGGACTTCCACCCATTCAAAAAACCATCTATATCCAAGATGTGGCAACCGAAACCGAGATGGAGCAAGCCAGAAGAATGCGTGTTGTAGAAGGAAAACATGTTATTCCTGTTCCAACCTTTGAGTTAAAAAAAGAGTTTTCGGGCTTTTTATTAGACCCACTCCAAATCTTTAAGTCAAAAGGAAAAGGAAATGCACCATACATATCTGAAAAGTCCATTATCCGACCAACTTTTAGTTATTTAGGAAACTTCACAATTTCCGAAAATGTATTTAAGAGTATCTTAGAACACGAATCAAAGAAAAATGAGCATATTTACCGTGTCGCAAGGGTTCGCGTGGATAAATCTGATACTGGACTCGAGTTATATATGGAAGTAATTGTAGTTTATGGTTGTAATGTATATACTGTACTAAAAGAATTCCGTGAAAAATGTAAAAAGGAAGTTGAAAAGCTAACCAGTATGGTGCCAGACCAAATGGCAATTGTAGCAAAAGGAATCTATATTCCAGAAATTGAAAAAGAGCAAGAATTTTAATTAAATGAGATGGGGGAAATGAATATGTCATTTATTGTAGCGATTGATGGACCAGCAGGAACTGGAAAAGGAACGGTAACCGAGCGAATTGCAAAAAAACAAAACCTTGTAAATATTGATACAGGGGCAACTTACCGTTGTGTAACATTAGCCATGCAAAGAAAAGGGATAGGCTTAGACGAACTTGAGAAAATACAAACCTTACTCGGAGAAATTAAAATTCAAATGGAAAACCAAAATGGAAACCAAGTATTTTTCTTAGATGGAGAGGATGTTTCTAGTGAAATCCGTAGCAAGGAAGTAACACAAATGGTGTCGCAAGTATCTAGCATTAAAGAAGTGCGTCTTAAAATGGTAGATCTACAACGACAATTAGCAGAAGGAAAAGATGTCATTATGGAGGGAAGAGATATTGGCACCTATGTATTTCCAAAAGCAGATGTTAAAATTTATCTCGATGCTGACGAAGAAGAAAGAGCAAGACGTAGAGTGAAACAAAACCAAGAAAAAGGAATTGAAATGTCCTTTGAAGAAGTACTAGAAAATATCCGCAAGCGCGATGAAAATGACAAAAAGAAAGAAATGGGAGCCCTAAAAGTTGCCTCTGATGCAACTGTCATTGACACGACAAATTTAACCATTGAAGAAGTCGTAGCAACATTAGAGGAACTAATTTCGCAAAAAAAAACAGCCATCCAAAAGGCTGAAAAACTAGAAAAAGTAGCATATAAGGAAAGAAAAGACACAGCATGGAAACGATTCGAAGAAAAATTGGTAAAAGGATTTTTTCGAGGTTTGTATCACATTGCTTTTTCCGTCAAAATAACAGGACAAGAAAATGTACCAGCAGAAGGAGCCTACATCATTTGTGCAAACCATATTAACTACTTAGATGCAGCAGCGATTGTTTTACTAAACAAACGTAAAGTTCGTTTTGTGGCAAAAGAAGACCTTTATCGTTTTCCACCTCTTGCTTGGCTCGGACATCTTTTTGATATGATACCAATTAAAAGAAATATGCAAGATATTGAGGCTATGAAACGTTGCATGAAAGCCTTGAAAAATGGAGAAATCTTAGGCATATTTCCAGAAGGAACCCGAAAAGGACTTGCCAAAAACAAGAAAGCAAAAAACGGAGCAGCCTTTATGGCATTAAGAACCAATACAAAAGTAATTCCAGTTGGAATTCATGGGACCTTTAAGTTTCGTTCTAAAATCTATATAAATTATGGAGAACCAATCGATCTAAGCACCTGTCAAGGAGAAGATAAGGAAAAATTACAAGAAGCAACACAAGTGATTATGGACCGTATTATTGCATTATCTGAAAAAGAATAAGGAGAGGAAATGGAAGAAGAAAACATTGGAAAACCAGTACGAAAGACTGGAAAAATGAGAAAACTAGAAAAGAAAATTGCAAGATTAAATGAGAAAAACCAAGAAATGCCAAAAGAGAGTATTACCAAAAAGATAGCAAAACTAGAAAAGAAAAAGGCAAATCTTGAAAAATGGTTACGCATTAAATTACCGTTTCGCTTTCTCATTAAGTTAGGAACCACTTGGCTCATGATTGGTGGCGTATGTTATGGTTGTAGTTATGTACCAGTTGTAAAAGAACTAAAATCTGCAGCAACAGCAGCGGTAGCTTGTGTAGCACCAGAACCAGTGGGTCAAGCTATTGATATTGTTACATTGAATTTTGGGGTAAGTAACCAAGATTTTGAATGGCTAAAAACAACATTAAAAGCATATATTTCTGGTGAAATTGAGCTCAAGATAACAGATGAACCTTATGAAGATAATGCGGAAAAAACAGAAGCATTAGCAAAAGAAGTTCTAGGAACAGGGGACCTTTCAAAACTATCGATTACCGACATTATTGGGAAAATAGCAACGAATGCTACGCCAGACATTATTTCACAACTGCTAGATATGATGAATTTGACAGAAGAAAGCCGAGAACGTTTGGAACAAGACATGAACCGAGCACTCAAGATATTACCAAAATTGAATAACAGTCAAATGAATGAATTAGTAGAAATGCTTAATGGATCAGAAAATGCAGATGGCATTCGTGATGAAACAAGAGAGCAGTTACAAAAAATCTGCGAGAGTTTTGTAGAAGAAATCCGTAGAACTGGTAGTATTTCCAACAATAAGTACAAACAAGTAACACAGCAGGTACAAGCACTTGGCGTTTCTTATCCACTTGAAATAGAAGCCCAAAGACTAGATGTTGCCCCAAAAGGCGAAGGAGAAAACCAATATTACACGGTTTATACTGGTCAAATAGCAGGAGAACTAGCACAAAACGGAAAATACACCTTAAAGCAAGGAGATATCATTCGCCTAAGTATCGGAAATATAGCGCAATATTCAGGAATGGTACTGACAGATGGAAAATAAGGCAATGTTTGCAATTTACATAAAATTGTGATATAATCATTTGGATAGAATTTTCTATTATTGTAATCGAAAAGCGAAAACAAACACACACATCAGGAGGGAAGTGCACAATGAGAAAAATCGAACTCATGGCAACCTGGTGGGAAATCCAAGCGAAAATGTTGTACGAACGGATCTCTCATCAAATGAAAGTTCTCGAAAGAGACTATCCAGGAAGTAAAACATCTGTCATTATCCAACCGTTTACAGAGCATAAAGTGGCAATGTGGTTACTGGTTGCAAGCAAGGAACAAATTCATGTTGCTTCCTGCCACCAGATTCTGAAGCAAGCAAGGAATGAAAACGAAATGAACCGATACTTTTGCTTCAAAAAGACTTATACGATTTGCTGCCAGATGATGCCTGTAATGGAAATCTTGGAAGAAATGATGGAAAGTGCGAATTGCCGAAAAGCGATTACCACGTATGTGGATTTGCAAATGGTTCGGGACTTTTTGGTAGATGCTAAGAGTGTATCAAAGTACAATTTTGTGTGGGAATTTTGTTAAACGCAAAGAAGTGGTTTTTGTGGGTTTCGGCTAGTAGCTAGAACTCACAAAACCGTGTAGGAACTGTAAAACATTATGTTGACAAACAAAAAAATATGGAGTAAAATATTAAAGTTAGAGTTAAAAAAGAAGGGGTAACAAGAAATGAATAATCAAAATATTCGTAATATTGCAATCATTGCACACGTAGACCATGGAAAAACCACATTAGTAGATGCTTTGCTAAGACAGAGCCATATTTTCCGTGAAAATGAACAAGTAGCAGAAAGAGTAATGGATTCCAATGACCTAGAAAAAGAAAGAGGAATTACCATTCTTTCCAAAAATACATCTGTAATCTATAATGGAACGAAAATCAACATTGTGGATACACCAGGACACGCAGACTTTGGTGGAGAGGTAGAAAGAGTTTTGAAAACCGTAGATGGTGTTCTACTTTTAGTAGATGCTTTTGAAGGACCAATGCCGCAAACAAGAGAAGTGCTAAAAAAATCATTAGCCTTAAACCTAAAACCGATTGTTGTTATCAATAAAATTGACCGTCCAGGTGCAAACCCATTAAAAGTAGTAGACCAAGTATTAGAACTATTTATTGAACTAGACGCAAACGATGAGCAACTAGATTTCCCAGTTGTATATGCGTCTGCAAAAAATGGAATTGCGAAAATGAATTTAGAGGACGAAAGCGATAATATTACTTGCATTTTCGATACCATTATTCAAAATATTGAGCCACCTGCTTGTGATGTAGATGGAACGATGCAAATGCTTGTATCCAATATCGATTATGACGAGTATTTAGGAAGAATTGCTGTTGGAAGAATTGAAAGAGGAAAGATAGAAAATGGTGCAACCGTTGCGATTTGTAAAGCAGACAAAACGGAAAATGGGAAAATCGCTAAGTTATTTACCTATGAAGGATTAAAGAAAGCAGAAGTAGAAACAGCAAGAGCTGGAGAAATCGTTGCTCTATCTGGTATTGCAGACATTAACATTGGAGATACCATCTGTGATGTGAACAATCCAGAAAAAATCCCATTTGTGGATATTGACGAACCAACCGTTTCTATGACCTTTAGTGTAAACAATGGACCATTTGCTGGAAAAGAAGGACAATTTGTAACTTCTCGCCATATTCGCGACCGTCTATTCAAAGAACTTGAAAGAAATGTAAGCCTTCGTGTAAAGGAAACTGATTCTGCAGATAGTTTTGAAGTTTGCGGACGTGGGGAATTACATTTATCGGTTTTAATTGAAACCATGAGAAGAGAAGGATTTGAACTTTTAGTTTCTCGTCCAAAAGTTATTTTCAAAGAAATCGATGGTGTAAAATGTGAACCAATCGAAAAATTGGTTGTTAATGTGCCAGATGATTGCATTGGAAATGTCATTGAAAAATTAGGTAGAAGAAAAGCAGAGATGGTAAATATGGAGCCAGCAGAACTTGGTCATACCAAAGTAGAGTTCCGTATTCCAGCAAGAGGAATTATTGGTTACCGCACAGAGTTTATGACAGATACTAAGGGAACTGGTACCATGAACAGTATTTTTGATTGCTATGAGCCATACAAAGGCGAGATTTCTTCTCGTACAAGAGGTGTATTAGTTGCTTTTGAACAAGGAACTTCGGTAACGTATGGACTATGTAACGCACAAGAAAGAGGAGAACTTTTGATTGGTGCAGGTGTTGAAGTATATGAAGGTATGATAGTTGGAATTAACTCTCGTAATGAAGATATTTCCATCAATGTATGTAAAGAAAAACACTTAACCAATACGAGAGCATCTGGTTCAGATGATGCCCTTCGTTTGGTACCACCACTTCAAATGTCTTTGGAAAAAGCCATTGAATTTATTGCAGAGGACGAATTAGTGGAGATTACGCCAAAAAATATTCGTTTAAGAAAGAAAATCTTAGATAGCAAGACAAGAGAAAGAGAAGCAAGAAGAAACACAGAAAAATAGAGGGAAAGATATGTTTCAAAAAGAACACAAGAATTTTCAAATTGCACTATTTGTGTTAAGTATTGTGAATGTTGTGCTTGCCATTATGTTAGTCCTAGTACTCTTTAGTGTGGTACTAGGACATTCCATTGGCACCATTTTTCAAACTGGCGGAATGACACAAGAGAAGATACAATTTGCAACCAATCTGCTATATGGTTTACTGATTGCTATTGCAAGTGTTAATTTCTTCTCAGCCGTGTATTCCATTGTATCTGCTTTTGTATTCAGAAATGGTTTTAGCATTGCGACATCAATTATTACACTCATTTTCGGGTATTTTGTATCTGATTTATTCCATTGGAGTTCGATCGCAAGGTGGATCCCAAGGCTATTACCATAATATGCGTAGGAGAAAAAAGATGAAAGAAGAAATAATCGAGCAAATTAAAAAAGAAGCATTAGACGACCATATTCCAATTATTATGGATGAAAGCTTGATGGTTATGGACGAGGTTGTAGCAAAGCGTAATAAGCCATTTGAACGCATATTAGAGATTGGAACAGCAGTCGGCTATTCCGCTATTTGTTTTTCTAAATTCTTAAGTGAAAATGGAAAGATCGATACCATCGAAAGAGATGGTGAGCGAGTACAAAAGGCAAAAGAAAATGTCCAAAAAGCAGGACTGGAACAGAAAATTCAGATTTATGAAGGAGATGCAGTAGAACTATTGCCAACCCTAAATGACACCTATGATATGGTATTTATTGATGCAGCCAAAGGAAAATATCCCATTTTCTTGCAAGAGGCTTGCCGTATGTTAAAGCCAGATGGCATTATCTTTGCAGACAATGTGCTATATAAAGGATATGTACGAAGCGATTATAATAAGCACAAGCAACGTACGGCTGTACGCCATTTGCGTGAGTTTTTAGCAGAGGTAGAAAACCCAGAAAAATATCATACAGAAGTACTAGAAGTCGGAGATGGACTTGCAATTGTGCAATTAAAAAGATAAAAAAAGAAAGACTATTGGAGATAATCCAGTAGTCTTTTTTTATGAGAAAATCGTCGATTTTTGACAATGAAAAGTGGGAAAAAATGGAATAAAATCATAGACAAACGAGAAAAAAGAGAGTAAGATAAAATAGTCTTTACATAGTGAGGACAAATCCCCGAAGAAGGGAGGTGAGTGAAATTGACTAGCTACGATTTAATTTTCCTTCTAATAGTTTTGCTATTTGGAAAGGAAAATCACAGCAATGAAAAAAAGGACTAAGGATACAGAACCTTAATCCAAAAGAGCAGTCCTCTACCTGCTCTTTTAATATGCAAAAAAGAAAGATATGAACCCTCTAACTTCATATCTTTCGGTGTAGCAAAATGACCAGCTACGATTTATTTTTGCTACTAATATTATACCAACAATTCAGAAGAATGTCAAAGGCTTTTCAAAAAAATCGTATGTCAGAAATCGACAGATTGCCATATTTTTCGCAAGAAAATGTACTTTCTTTCACGGACCCGTTTACGAAGCAAAGGATTTGTGATAAAATGTCAAAAGAAAAAGAAGCAAAGGAGTAGCCATGGAAAAAGTAATTATTGAAGTAGGGTCAACCTGTACAAAAGTAGACTGTTGTAGTGCAAATGGAATTAAGCATTTAGCAACAGAAACCATTCAGTTTAAGAAGAATTATACAAAACTTGGAAAGTTAGACCCGATTGATGTAGAAAAACTAATTAAGGTAGTAAATAACATCCAAAAACAATATAATAATGTCTATGTTTGTGGAACCAGTATTTTCCGTTCTTTATCCGAAGAGGAAAGAAAATTTTTCCTACGAATGTTTCAAGTATCCACAGGTCTTACCTTTGATATTATTTCGATTGAGCGAGAAAACGAACTAACCGTTTTGGGAGTAACCCGCCATGTAGGCAATCAAAGAGTAGCTGTATTTGTAGGCGGTGGAGGCTCTACTGAAATTTCGATTTGGGAAAACGGAATTCAAGAAATGATAAATTCCCATTTTGGGGTTATGGATGTTATGAAAGAATATCCAGATTTAGCCGAAGACCTAGCAAGTACGGATGTGGAAACGGTAAAAGAGTGCGTTCGCAAACATTTGAACCTTCCAAAACAAAAAGCAGATATTGTCATTCTGGCTGGTGGAGGGCATAAGTTCTTTGCAGAAAATTCAGGTATTCGCTATGAAAGCAATTTCCTATACAACGACCAATGGCAACCAATTATGATGGATATTCTAACCAGACAAAAAGAAACGCAAAAATATTACCAAGAGATTTCATTAGATGCGATTCGATCAAGGGTAGAAGATCCAAATTGGTGGTATGCAACAAGAGCAATGTGTGCTTTTGTTTTAGTCGTAGCTGAAGAATTAGGAGCGATATATATTGTACCTACGGATGTATCCTTGGTATATGGAATTTTGAATGAAGGAGAACAGAAATAATCCATGAAAAAGCCAGAACTATTAGCACCAGCAGGTTCCTTTGAAAAAGCCAAAATTGCCTTTTTATATGGAGCAGATGCTGTGTATGCAGGAACATCGTCCTTGTCTTTACGAACAAGAGCAGAAATGCAAGACAATAACTTAAAAGATACCATTGAATATGCACATCGTATTGGGAAAAAGGTATATACAGCAATCAATATCTACGCTTGGGACGATTCTTATGAGGAAATCCGAAATCAAGCCAAAATGCTTAGCCAAATGCAAGTTGATGGCATTATTGTAGCAGATGGCGGGGTAGTAGATGTTATCCGCGAAGAAGCACCCAATATACCAGTCCATATTAGTACACAAGCCAATACGGTCAGTTACCATGCAGCAAACTTTTGGCATAAAAACGGTGCCAAAAGAGTTATTTTAGGGCGAGAACTGAATAAAGAACAAATCCGAAGTATTATGGAAAACAAACCAGAAGATTTAGAAATCGAAATGTTTATCCATGGAGCCATTTGTTTTGGCTATTCGGGCAGATGTTTCCTGAGTGATTTCTTAGCAGGGCGTAGTGCAAACTTAGGAGATTGTGCACAAAGTTGTAGATGGGCATACAATGTTTATGTAGAAGAAAACAACAATCCAGGAGAACTGATGCCAGTTGAGCATGATGACAAAGGAACGTATATCTTTTCTTCCAAAGATATGTGCCTCATCCGTGAAATTCCAGAGATTGTACAAATGGGAGTCGATAGCCTTAAAATTGAAGGACGTTTGAAAACCGAATATTATTTAGCAAGTGTAGTAAATGCTTATCGAAATGCAATAGACGATTATTGCAAAGACCCAGAGCATTATGATTACACGAAATACCGAAGGGAACTAGAAAAAACAAAAACAAGAGGACTAACCACTTTCTATTTCAATGACCGAAACAACCAAGATATCCAAGAATTAGATGGAAAGCAATATAACCTAGAATATGAATTTGGTGGCAAAGTTTTAACTTACACACCAGAACTTACCACCATTGAAATCCGCAACAAATTAAGTGTGGGAGATACCATGGAACTCATTATTCCAAACCAAATCGAGGTGGTAGAGTTCCAAATCGAGGCACTTTATAATACGGAAACAGGAGAAAGTGTTGATACTGTTAATCCAGGAAAAGCAGGTCAAAGTATTCAAATGAAATTACCTGTGAAAGCCGAGAAAGACTGGATTTTACGAAGAAAAAAGACAAAATAGAAGAAACAAAATATTTCAGTTGTAAAAAATCATATTCTTGATATAATAGGAAAGAAAAAGCAAGAAACAAAGGAGGAAATTTTATGCTTAGAAAAGTAGCAATCCTTGCAAATGGAGGAGATGTATCCGGATTTAATGCGGTAATCCGTGCGATTATTAAAACCGCAGAAAATAATGGGGTAGAATGTTATGGATATATTGATGGATATCGTGGATTACTCAAAAATAATTATGTGCGATTAAGTACGGTTGCAAGTGCAACAGCATCAGGTATTTTGCCAAAAGGTGGCTCGATTATTGGGTCTTCTACCAATGCCAACGTATTCCATTATAAAATCGAAAAAGAAGACGGAACCGTTGAATATAAAGACTTATCAGATATCTGCGTACAAAACGTAAAAGAAGCAGGTTTTGACTGCATTTTCACACTTGGTGGAGATGGTACACAAAAATCTGCAAGAGATTTTAGTCTAAAAGGTATCCATGTAATTGGTGTACCAAAAACCATCGATAATGATGTAGCCTGTACGGATATCACCTTTGGATACAACACCGCTGTATCAGTTGCAGCCAACGCATTAGATCGACTCCATTCGACAGGCGAAACGCACCATAGAATTATGGTACTAGAAGTAATGGGAAGATATGCAGGCTGGATTGCACTAGAGTCCGCTATCGCAGGTGGCGCAGACGTTGCTCTTATCCCAGAAATCCCATATGATATTAACTGTGCAGTAGACAAGATTAACGGAAGGCGTGCACGCGGCAAAGAATTCAGTATTGTTGTTGTTGCAGAAGGTGCAGTAGAAAAAGGAGGCTCTCTTGTTGTAGCTGGAACCAGAGATAACGGAGCAGGCGTAGATAACACCAAACTTGGTGGAGCAGGTGCAAAAGTAGCAAAACAACTAGAAGAACTAACAGGACTTGAATCTCGTTGTACCGTTTTAGGATATATGCAAAGAGGCGGAAGTCCAACTGCTTATGACCGTGTTCTTTCTACGAAATATGGCGCAAAAGCAATGGAACTTGCATTAGAAGGTAAGTTTAATGTATTAACGGTTATCAAAAATGGAAAAGTAGATTGTGTTTCCCTAGAAGATGTTGTAGGAAACAACAAAGTAATGGGAGCTGTGTCTGGAAATACCAAAGAAAGCAATATTCGTAAAGTGTCGATGGATGACGACTTAGTAAAAACAGCAAGACATATTGGAATTTGTTTAGGAGATTAAAACCACAAATTAAAGTAAGGTGAGATAGATGATAAATATTAAAAAAGAGATTGCTGAAAAAATAGCAGAAACCGTAAAAATGGAAAGTGTAGCATTAGAAGATTGGATTGAGACACCACCAGACGATAAAATGGGAGATTATTCGTTTCCATGTTTTCGTCTAGCTAAAGAACTCAAAAAAGCACCACAAAAAATTGCAGAGGAAATGGCAGAGCAAATCCAATTAACAGCAGATGATGGAATTGAAAAAGTGGAAGTGATTGGTGGCTATGTAAATTTCTTCGTAAAACCAGACAAGTTGGCAACCAATGTTTTAACGGAAATCGAAACAAAACAAGAAAACTATGGAAAAGAGCAAATTGGTGCTGGAAAAACAGTTGTAATTGACTATTCTTCGCCGAATATTGCAAAACCATTCCATATCGGGCATTTACGTTCAACTGTAATTGGTGGAGCGCTATATAACGTGTACCAAGCACTTAGTTACCATACAGTAGGAGTTAACCACTTAGGAGATTATGGGACACAATTTGGAAAGATTATTGAAGGATATAAAAGATGGCATGACGAATACGACATTGATGCAAACCCAATTGATGAATTAACCAAAATTTATGTGCGTATCAATGAATTGTGCAAAGAAGACGAAAGCGTACTAGAAATGTGCCGTGAGAACTTTCGAAAACTAGAGCAAGGAGATCCTTATTGCACAGAGCTATGGAACCGCTTTAAGGATGTAAGCCTAAAAGAATTCCAAAAAGTATATGACTTATTAGGAAGCAAATTTGATTCTTGGAATGGAGAAGCCTTTTACACAGATAAAACGGCAGAGGTAATTGACATTTTAGAAAAGAGCGGAAAGCTAGTTGAGTCCGAGGGAGCAAGAATTGTTGATTTATCCGAACTCGATATGGCACCTTGTATTATTGAAAAAGCAAATGGTTCCACCATTTATGCAACCAGAGATTTAGCCGCTATTCTGTATCGTGCAAGAACCTATGATTTTGACAAATGCTTGTATGTAGTGGCCTATGAGCAAAATCTACATTTCCGTCAAATTTTTGAAGTAGCAAAATACTTAGGAATTGACGAGAAATATACCAAAGGCTTAGAGCACGTGCCATTTGGTATGGTGCGTTTGAAGACTGGAAAAATGTCTACTCGTGAGGGAAATGTTATCAAATTAGAAGAAATTTTGAAGGAAGCAATCAAACGCGCAAGCAGTATTATTGAAGAGAAAAATCCAAACTTAGAAAACAAAGAAGACGTAGCCAAAAAAGTTGGAATTGGAGCAATTATCTTCAATGACTTAGCCAATAGTCGTGTCAAAGACGAAATCTTTGATTGGGATACAATTTTGAATTTCCAAGGAGAAACAGGACCATACATCCAATATATCTTTGTTCGTACCAAGAGCGTATTGGAAAAAGCAGGTTACTTGCCAAAAGTACAAGATCTAGATGTTTCAGTTTTAACGGACGAGTATTCACAAAAAGTCATTAAATTACTTTATCATTATCAAGAAACCTTGGAGCAAGTGGCAGACAAGAACGAACCATCTATCTTATCTCGTTACCTAATCGAACTTGCGAAATCTTATAGCGTCTTCTATAACGAAAACAAGATTATTGTAGAAGATAAAAAGGTGCAAGATGCTCGTTTGTACCTAACTTATGCAGTAGGAGTTATTCTAGAAAGTGGAGCAAAATTGTTAGGAATTCAAATGCCAGATAAAATGTAGAAAAAATCGAGGAAAACTTATGAAAAAAAAGAAAACAATCATACTTCGTGTCATAACAGGAATACTAGCCATTAGCCTTATGGTGTTAATCTTTTCTTTCTCAGCACAAAATGGAGAACAGTCCTCTGGCGTAAGCGGAAGAATTGTAAATTGGATGATTGAAAATATCTTTCAACCAATTTTAGGCACAAACGAAGGTGCAATGACTTGGCTACACGAAAACTTAGGTTTTCTGGTTCGCAAATTAGCACATTTTTCAATCTATGCAGCATTGGGAATGAGTTTGACAGGATTTTTCTTTACCTTTGCAGAACTAACCAAGAAGAAACAAATTCTTTTGACTATTCTAATCGGTTTCATATATGCTGCAACTGACGAGTTCCACCAGCTGTTTACCGCAGATAGAAGTGGACAGATAACTGATGTCATGCTTGATACAGTAGGCGTGATAGCTGGAACTGGTATCATTGCATTAGGCTGTTATTTGGTAACAAAACGAAGTAGGAGAAAAGAAGAATAAATTTACGGGGATACCAAAAGTATTCCCGTATTTGTGTGATGTGCAAGGAAAAAAATTCGGTCAGGCAACAAACAAGTTTCCACCTACATATATTTACATTGAGATTGATGTGGAGGTGCAAAGTGGTAACATTAACAATTCTAAATTTTCTTCTTTTTCTGCAAACGGGGCTTTTTGCGGTTGGATATATTTCTGGCAATCAGCTATTCCCAGAACCACTATCGCCAGAAGAAGAACAAGAATATCTAAACAAACTACAACAAGGAGATGAAGAGGCAAGAAACATACTGATTGAAAGAAACCTAAGATTGGTGGCACACATTAGTAAAAAATATACATCCAATCCAAACGACCAAGACGACCTAATTTCGATTGGAACGATTGGGTTGATGAAAGGAATACAAAGTTTTAACCAAAACAAAGGAGTACGCCTTGCTACTTATGTATCTCGATGTATCGAAAATGAGATTTTGATGCATTTGCGTAGTACGAAGAAATTAGCAGCAGAAGTATACTTAGAAGAACCAATCGGAAAAGATAAGGAAGATAATGTTGTTACCTTGCAAGAAGTGTTAGAAAACCAAGAAAAAAGTGTAGAAGATGTAGTAGACTTGAAATTCAAGGTAAAAAAGTTATATGAAAAAATTCAGGAAATCCTAAAAGGAAGAGAGAAAACCATTATTGAGTTACGTTTTGGGCTAGATGGGAACAAACCGAAGACACAAAACCAAATTGCAGAAATGCTAGGTATTAGCAGGAGTTATGTATCTCGTATTGAAACCAAAGCAATTGGCAAACTGGCAAAAGAAATAAAGGAATAGGAAAGCGAAAAGTCAGACGGAAACGAATGACTTTTCTTTTGCGTTTTGGCTTGAAAAAGGAGTAAAAAAAAGATATAATTTGCGGTAGTGAAAAGTGAGGAAGAAATAACATGAAGGAAATTGATATACAAGCAGTTTTAGAAACTTATGAAGAATTGAATTTGCTAAAAACATTAAAAAGACAGGGATGGAAAGATTGGAGTATTGAAAAAGAAAAAAGTGAATCCGTAGCAGATCATATTTATGGTTGCCAAATGCTTGCCTGGTGTATTTTAGAGCAAACAGACCTACACTTAGATGTGAATAAAATTATGGCAATGATTTCTCTTCATGAAACCGAAGAGATTAAAATAGGAGATATTACGCCATTTGACGGAATGACCCAAGAAGAAAAGAAAAAACTAGGAAAAGAGGCAGTTCATCAAACACTCAGCAAATTGCCAAAATTTAGCCAGATGCAAGCATTGATAGACGAATTTGAAGAGAGAAAAACACCAGAAGCAAAATTTGCCCATCTTTGCGATAAACTCGAGTGTGATTTGCAAGCCTATCTTTACCAAAAAGCAGGCCTTTTGAAATGGTATCGCGTAGACGAGAAAGTCAAGGAAGATAAACGTATCCAAAAACTACAAGCACAAGGCACGAAAACGATTGCTCAAATGTTTTTGGACAATGATGCACCTTTGTATCAAAATACGGTGTTTCAAGAAATTGCAGATTTTGTTCGCAACCAAGAATTAAAAGAAATGAAAACAGCGTTGGTACTAGAGGGAGGAGCCTTACGAGGCATGTATACCTCTGGTGTGCTAGATGCGTTTTTAGAAGAGAATTTACCAGTAGATTGTGTAGTAGGAGTATCCGCTGGAGCCTTAAATGCTATGAACTACGTCTCAGGGCAAAAAGGAAGAAGTGCACAAATTAACTTAACCTATTGTGATAATCCAAAATATATTGGAAGAGAAGCATTAGCAAGAAGCAAAGGAATTATTGGCTTTGATTATCTCTTTGAAGAAATCTCCAAAAAAGAAAATCCTTTTGACGAAGAGGCTTTTGCGCAATCCAAGATAAGATGTGTTTCTTGCGTTACCAATTGCACAACTGGGAAAGCGGAATATTATGAGAAAAGCGAAATGAAACCAGAAAAATATAACCGAGTTGCACAAGCGTCTTCTAGTATGCCACTTGCTTCCAGAAGAGTGAAACTCGGAAAGGATTACTACCTAGATGGAGCAGTAGCAGATAGTGTGCCGGTCGATTGGGCAATCCAAGAAGGCTATGATAACATTATTGTTGTATTGACCAGAGATAAAAAATTTCGTAAAAAACTGTTGACCAACAAAGAAAAACAAGTGTATCGTTTGGCATACAAAAGCCAACCGAAATTGATTGAAAAATTATTGACTATGCCAGAAAGATACAATGCCTTGCGTGAGAGGATGGATACTCTTGAGAAAGAGGGAAAAATCTATATCTTGCGACCACAGAAAGAAGTAACAGTCGGAAGACTGGAAAAAGATAAAAAGAAATTGCAAGACTTATATGATGAGGGCTACACACAAGCAAAAAAAGAATTAAAAGCAATGAAAAAATATATGGAGAGAAAATAACATGAAATATATAGAAAAATTTAAGTTTCGCTTAGACGATATGGACCACAATGGAGAACTCAAAAATGAAGCCATTTTGAAGATGTTAGAAAGTATTGCGGGCTATCATTCGGATAAAGTTGGATATGGATATCAAGACTTAGCAGACAAAAAGGTAGGATGGATTTTAATTGATTGGTATGTAGAAGTCCTAAAAAGACCAAAATACCAAGAAGAATTAACGATTACCACCTGGGGTAGAAAAATGATTCGTTGCTATACCTATCGAGATTTCGAAATGCGAGATGAGAGCGGAGAACTTTGTGTAAAAGGCACTTCTAAATGGACTCTGCTGGATATTGAACAAGGGAAATTGGCGAAATTAACCGAAGAAATTGTAAGCAGCTATGAGCCAGAAGAAATCACGGTATTTGAAGAAGAACTAGAACGATTAAAAGAGCCAGAAAATTATACGAGTATCGATTACAAAATCCATAAAAACGAGATTGATAATAATGGACATTTGCATAATACCTATTACTTAAATTTAGCCTATGAAGCCTTGCCAGATGAGGTGTT
>CANSOY010000029.1 GCA_947648765.1 uncultured Clostridium sp. | reverse complement strand
GTTCCTAAGTAGTCATGTTTTAATAATTTATCACTATTTTCTTTGTCTACACGGTTTCCTGCGTTTCTTAACCATACTAGGTTTGCAACTGGTGATAAGTTTTGTGAATTGAATAATGACTTTCCTGTTGAGTCTTTAATATCAATTTGATATACCGTTTTGTTTACTGTAAGCTGTGCTTCTGGTCTTTCTTCAAGTCCTAAGTCAAGTCCAGCGTGAATATATTCACCATTCGTTCCAATGTCACTTTGATACTCATCATCTCCAACACTCTGTGTACGGTTATATTCTAACTCGATGTCCATTACACCGGAGATTGCACTCATTTGAGTCTCACGCATCAATTCATTTAATAGTGCTTCTTGTTCTGTTGCTGTATAAGATTGTCCGTTGTATTCTGGCACTTTATATGGTGATGCTAGTACTTCTGCTACATGGTTTCTCACATTATCTTTTGAGTAGTTTACAACTAAGTCTCTTAGTGAACCAATATCTTTTGCGTCAGATACGCCTGGATTTTGATCCATAGTTCCGATGTCATAAATATAGGTTGCAACTTCGTTTTGAGCTCCCCCGTAAGTTCCATTTGAGTTTCCGTAGTTGGTATATCCGTTTACTTGTTGTCCTCGAATGAATGGTGTTGGTACTGTGTAATAGCCATCTCCTTGGTTTACACCGGTTTGATAGGTTGTAGATTTATAGTCGTGTCCATTGTATGAACGTTTGTTAGAATTTCCTCCTCCGACTAAGTTTGTAACTGGGTTTTGTCCTGCATTTCCATAAAGGTCTTCACTTGCAATTACAGTTTCTTTTCCGTCACCATAAATGAATTTTACATAGTAGTTACCTGGAATAAATTCAATGAATTCATATCCATCTGTTGTTGTTTTTACTTCTTTCCAAATTGATTCTACATAGTCTACACTATCTTTCTCTTTTTGGATTACTTCAATGAATTGTACGGTTACACCTTCGATGTTATCTTCTCCATTATCTTTCTTACCATTTCCGACAACTGCATCGCTAGAGTTTTCGTTTCTCTTATCCTCCCATACAACACCATTTAATTGTCTCTTGTCTTCGTCTTTTACAACTAATCTAAAGTTCGGTGCTTTATCTGTATCGTCCTCAAAGTATTCTTCTGGGTTTGCAATTTCGTTTTCAGATGTAATATTTCCAGGGGTTGAATCTTTATCGATTAGACCAGCCGGCATATCTGCTGGAGTTGTGTAATCGTTTGTTCCTGCGTAGTTAGCAAGTGTGGTTCCTTCTTTGTAGAATGTCTTGTATCCGTTAATTTCTGCTGTGTTTTCTTTTGCATCGGTTACATCTAGTCCATCCCCTTGTGCTTGTCTATTAACGCGGAAGGTTAGGTATACATAGAGTGATTCACCAGCATCTAGTTGTTTATCCTCAAGTCCTGTCACATAAATTGATTGGTAACTTCCAATTGTTTTTTGTGAGCCTGCTCTATCACGATAGATACTGTCTTGGTTTCCAGAGATTTCTCTTGCAGAGGATACATAGTCGCGAAGTGTTTTTCCTTGTAGTACTCGACGGTTTTCTGCATAGTAGGTTTGGTTGTTGTCAATCTTGAATTCTTGTTTCATACCTTCTTCAAATTCTTTTTTGTCAATCTTGTTTTGTGCAAAGATTTCTGCCACCCCATCTCCAATTTCACCGGAGTCTACAACTTCGCTTTGGTCATCTGACCATGTTGCGAAAGATAGATTTGGTTCATAGGTATAGGTACTGTCATAGTAATCTACGATCTCAGTTATAGCACCTCGGATGCTTTGTGATTGGTTACGAATACCAATCTTGTATGTTACATATACTTCAAGTTCTGTACCATCTTTAATTGCTTGGATGATATCGTCTGCATTTACGCCTCCACCACTTGGGTCTCTGTTTGTATTGTTGTTATAGTCTGTTCTTCGGTAGTCATAGTCTGTCTTGAATAAATCACGTTGATATTCTTGTGGGTTACGGTAATATCCTTCTTTCTTTCTTACTTCAATATCCCAAGTGGTATCTTTATAGGTTCTACCATTGACAGATGGTGATTGGTTACCTGTTAAATCTCCATCGCCTGCGCTGATATTTCTTGAATTGTATGTATATACTTGTGTCTTTCCATTAATCTTCAAGGTTGCTTTGTATACGTCTTTCTTAAGTGATACGTCGAATTGTGGTCTCCATGTCAAGCCCCCATCAATTCTTAGAACTGAGTCGATAATACAATCTTTATCACGATTGTCGATATAGGTACGACGGATTGTTTGGTAAGTAATTGTGTGTGGTTGTCCTTGTGCATTTACAGTAGGTACTTTTAGTTCAATTACTTCACTGTCGTCAAAGTCTACACCATCATAAATTGCAATCGTCTTATATCCTTCTGCTGTATAGAATGCTCCTGTGTTTGGATCATCTGCTTCTTCTCGTGCCATTGGTGTTGGTCCATCAAATCCTGCTGGAATTTCTGGATAGTATTTTAATCCGCCTGGATTATTTAGGTTTGAATTATCTCCTGTCCAAGCATCAATTCTAGCATCCATTAAGAATTGTAACTGACTTCTTGTTTCGTCATCTGTTGCTAATTGCTGTGCTGCTAGTATGAATGGGCTAACTGGTTTGCTTCCGTCATTTACTGGTTTGAATTTGTCTTGGTCTCTTTGTTGTTTTACAATTTCATATGCTTTATCTACCCATTGATAATATAGCGAGTCGTCTTTTTGGGTTAGGTCTTCAATTGACCATGATTGGTTATATTCTCCCGGTGCCTTAAACAACTCTACTCTTACTGGATAGTTGTTTGGATATGCTGCAATTTCAGCAAAGTTTTGGTTAAAGACATCTCTGTCTGCTTGCTGTTCCGTAATATTTGAGTGATTTCCTTTTAAGTCTGGGTTATATGTTGTTGTTTGGAACATTAGTCCATTGTATACAAATTTCAAAGTATATTTCTTTGCTAAATCAAGTCCATAGAAGATGTATTTTCCGTCTTCGTCAGTAACTGTAATGGATATTGGTTCTGGGTTCAATACTCCATTAACTTGCTCAAATAGTTGTACTTCTACACCTTTTACTAAACGGTCTACATCATTAGCAAAGTCTCCTTCGTTGTCTGGGTTTACAAGTGTTTCTGCTCTTAATGTGTTTCCTGTATTTGGTCCGGTATACTCACCATCCCATCCTGCGCCTTCCTTGCTAACTTGCATATCTAGCCACACTCTACCACCAATTTGCATTGACATATCTGGAATAATTTCTTCGGTTCCATGTCCGCCTGGGCGTAAATCGATTTCATCTTCGTAGATAGCACGAATTGCATCTGCTGCCATATGGTATTGTTGTTGGGTTTCTTCTAATGTACACCATGCTTTACAACTTGTTTGGCAAGTTACCGTCCAACAACTGTATCTACCACAAACTCTATGTCCATGGAAGGTATCTGTATGGTGGAATACACAATAGATTTTCTTCAATTCAAGTTTCATGTATTCGCCCTTTGCTCTCATATACTTGAACTTCACCTTTAATGTTACGGTTACTACCCTATTCTCCTCATCGTTTTGGTCAATTCCGTCATTTGGGTTTTTGTATACAACTTCAAACAACTCTCCTGGCTTTGGATAGTTTTGTGTTGTTCTATCTATCTTTTGTCCATGCTCCATATTTTCTTCTTCTGGTTCAAAGAATTCTAGTTCAGATTGTTTAATCGTTCTGTCTAATGTCGTTCCAGTTGAATCTAGAATATTAAGTCTATCAAAGTCTATTCTTTTTGGTTGTCCTGAAGCGTCTTTTACTGGCTCTCCAAATCTGTTGTATCCAATTAGATACATATCTGTAATTCCAGCAAAGGTTACACCATTATATTCTCCATTGATATAATCTACTGCAAAATCTTTTGCAATATATTCATCGGTTGAATTTAGATACTGTATAATACCTCTGCCTTCTGTTGCATCTACTGGCGCAATATTTTCTTTAATTGTTCCTGTTAATGGGTCTATTTCTGTATGGTGATCTAAATCATGTTGATAAATTGCATATGCTTCCGCTTCATCATCTAGTTGTTCTGATTCGGCTGTTGCAGCATGTGTAATGCTTCCGCCTCCTATGATAAGACCTCCGTCTAAGTCAAGTGTACAGCCATCATTTGCAGTAGCATCTGGTCTATCCCTTAGATACCAGAGTGCTAACTGCTTTGTTTGTGACCATTCTGTTGCAGGGTCATGTGATACAATATATGCTGCTGCATCTGACAAGTTTCCTTGTCCTGCGTGGAATATACGGATTGGACTAAATTTCATATGATATTCACAAGTTGGAAAACAAGATAGCCAGTGTCCGCTTTTATATTGATTATGTGGAGGATGGCTTTCAATATCATCCCATTCTTTGTCCCACGCATATCTTAATGGTGAGTTTGGCTGAATACAATATACTTGGAATCCTGGTATGTCTGCTAAGTGAAAACGTGCTTCGCCTGGATCATCTTTAATTTCATATCCGTTCGGTGTATTGATATTGTAATTAAATGAATCTGGATCTGGTTGTCCATCTTCCAATCTGTCCGCTTGTGTAGCAAGTGATTTATTGATGGATAAACCTAATCCTAAAATGATACCGATTGCTGCTACAATACTAATACTTTTTATTAGTTTCTCTTTCATAATTCTTCCTCCTTCCTGCTAGACTTTCTTGATTACATATTTCTTAATTCCAAAAGCTCCTAGTGCGATAATTGCAATCGATGCAAATGTGATCCCAAAGAATGATGCCACTTTACCAGTTACGATTGTAATTGTTACACTTGCTGTTGAAAAGTCATCTTCTGTTTGTACATTATTTCCTGGTGTTGAGTCTACATCCGAAATTCCTCTTGCATTATATGCTTCGTAAATTTCAGCACAGTTTGTTACTTGTCCTAGGTTGTTGTCTGTTAATTTCTTGGTAAGTACAATAGTTAATTCTTTGCTTTCTCCTGGTTGTAATTCTACATTTTCTAGTGTTGTATTGTATACGTTTCCATCTTGCCCTAGATACCAATCTGAATTTAGGTTTGAACTGAATTTCATATCATTTGGTATGTAGTCAATAATTTTCTTTGCGTATCCTGCTACTCCACCTTCGTTCTTTACAACGATCTTATATTCTACTACGACGGTTGCTCCGTTAATTGCTTTTGCTGGTAGTTCAATCTTTGTAAAGTTTGCATTGTTATAATTGTAGGTTCTATTTCCTTCTGAACTTGTTACAGAAATCTTGGTAATATATTTGTCTAGTCTTAGGTCAAATTTGTCTGTTCTGACAAGTCCGATGTCGATATCTCTTACGTTATCTCCTGCTACTCGAATATTATCGGTTGCTGCTCCGTTATGTGTTTCGTTTTCAAAGGTAATATTCATTGCAATTGCATCTGAATTATATCCGTCTTCTACTCCTTCTTTGTGATAAGTCGTTAAAGTGTAAATTCCTGCGTCATAGATGAATGCTACAATGTATTCCCCGTTTGGTAAGTTTGCAAATTCATATTTTCCATTGTCTGATGTTGTTGTGATTTTTTCCTTTCTTGTTGCTGTGTCTTGTACAACTGAATAGTTTGATTTGTTAAGAAGGATTGCTTTTACACCTGCTAGTGTTTTTTCTCCTTCATCTCTCTTGCCATCTCCATTTTCGTCTAGCCATGCTGTACCTGTAATTTTGTAGCGGTTTTCTGCTGGGCGATTGTTATTTCCGCCTGGGTTTTTGTTTTCATGTAGTGCTTCAACATATTCGATTGTATTGGTTACCGTATTGGTTTCTCTTGTTGCTAGCCCAGTTCCGCTAATGGTAGCTTTATTTGAGATTTGTTTATCTCCTACCTCTGTAAGAAGTTTTGGTATTACTTTAATGATAACCGTTCTAGTTTCTCCTACCGCTAATGCAAGGTTAACACGAATTTTGTTATTAGCGGTACTTCCTGCTACTTTTGTTCCATTTGAGGTAACTTCTACAATTTGTAATTCATTTGGCAATTCGTCTGTTATTGTTGCTGTTATCGCTTTGTTGCTTGTATTTCTCACTGTAAGTTGGTATGTAAATTCTTCTTTTTCTTTTACATATCTTTTACTTGTTGTAAGATCTGAAACTTCAACTGAAGTTTTTTCTGCAACTAATTCTTCTAAATTAGAATTATTTCTTTGTTCTTTTGCTGTTGTTGTAGCATATAGGTTGATCTTTCCTTCATATTCGTTTTTTACTTTTAATTCTAAGTTGATACTTTGTTGTTGTGTTGCTAATTCTGTTGTTTTTATAATAATTTTCTTTGCGTTAGCATCATAAGTAATTCCTTCTTTACTTTCTACAATTCCTTCTGCTGTTGTTGTAACTTTTCTACTTGCATTCACAAATTCTAGATAATCTGGAAGTGCAATTTCGGTTGTTACATCTCTTAATGTTTCGTCTGTTAAATTATATATTTTTAGCAAGTAGGTTAAACTTTGTCCACCTGTTACAATTGTTTTATCTGCAAGAGAACTTATTAGTTCCATTTTTATGGTTCCGTTTTTTAACTTGAAGTTGATTGTTTTATTAGATGATTCTGCTACGTCTTTTGCTGTAACATTGATGGTTAATGCTCCATCTCTTACAAAAGTACCATTTTCAATTTGTTTCATTTGCTCTTCTGTTAGTTCTGATCCTTCTGTCCCAGTTGCTTCCTCTTCCGATATTCCTAAGCCCTTTAATCCTGCAGTTGGTTTTCCCATTCTTACGTAGGCTTGGAATGTACGGCTTTCACCTACAGGTATTGTGCCAAAGTTAATAGGTAACTCTCTTTGACTTGGTTCATCGTAGAATCCGTTACAGATATCTAATGTTGTATAGTCCATATATGCTGGTAATGTGATCTTTCCTGTTACGTTTTCTGCTGTTTTCTTTCCTGTATTTTTTACTGTTGCATAGACTTTTACAATTTCGCCTTGGCTGACTGTTCCGTTTGTTGCGCTAACCATTTCAAGGTTTGTTTCTAATACTGGTCCTTCTTGTGTGGTAACACCAGTTGTGGTAGCAAGTGATGTTTGTGGGATTTCTCCTACTTTTGTATCATTGTTGTAGTATACTTTGTAAGTTGTGTATGCATTAGACTCGTATGGTAGGTCTGCTGGAATTTCTACATCATAGTAGAAGTTTAGTAGCGTTCCTACGGTTAAATCTCCTTTTAATACAATTAAGTAAGATTTCACTTTTCCTAAGTCTTGTGGCTCAAGTGTCCATCCATTTTCTTTGTTGGCTAAATCTTTGGTTGCTTCTCCATTTTCGGAATAATAGATGTCCGCTTCTGCCCCTTCTAATGTAATCTTTTTCATCATTCTGGTATCAATGTTGGTTCCTAGGTCTTTGTTGGTATCAATGGTCTTGTTTCCTTTGAAAGGTGTTCTTCCTAAGATTGCCACATTTTTTGCTGCATTTCCTAAGTTGTTTACAATTTTTCCGCTTACTTTTGCACGTTTAATTCCTGTATAAATGGATAGGGTTCCAACTTGCTCTTCTCCAGAAGAGATGGATTGTACGCCAACTTCTTGCTCCGAATATCCTTCAATTCCATTGACAGTTACAAGTCCTGTTGGTGCAATTACATTGATGATGGTTTCTGCATATCCCATTCCATCTGTATCTGCTTGTTCAAAAACATTTGAATTTTCATTGGTATAGTGTAATTCTACTTTGCTCGTTTGATTTGCTGTTAATTGACTTACGGTAATGTCGGTTGTCATTTTAAGCACAGCACCTTGTGAAATTGCACCAATGCTATATTTCGTTTGCGTTCCCTCTAATTGTACGGTTAAAATTTTAGTTTTTGCATCATATTGATATCCTTTGATAGCAAGTTCGTCTTCTCCGTATACTAAGTGAATATCTTTGATATTGATTTGTTCTACATAGTCTGGCATTTTTATCATAAGAGTTGGATTTTTGAATAACGCATTTTCTACACTGTCTGTTTTTAAGGTTACGGTAATTCCTACGTTTTCATTTACTACTGCTGTTGATAATACTTCCTTATCCATTGCAATTTCTGCTTTGGTTACTGGTTCGGTAAAGTTGATACTGCTATCTGTTGTTGTGTTGGTTACAACTGCTGTTCCTAAGTTTGCATTTCCAATTAATTCTGTTTTAATGGATTTTACGACTTCTAATTGATTTCTTTTATATTGTGTTTCGCCTTTGATTGCTTTTTGAATTCGGATTTCTAGTTTTCCTTCTTGAACTGGCTTACTTGTTTTGAATACAAAGTGGTCCATTTCTAAGGATGCTACGTCAATATAGTAATTGCCTTGTTCGTCTTTTTGCTTTTCGCCAAATTCTTTTGTGATAGTGCATAATTCATTTCCCGCTTCATCACAAATTTGGATCCAGCCTTCTTCGCCTAACATATTTAGGAAGTTTTCTCCAGATACAAGTACTTTTTTGTTGTAGATATCTAGTGCGTTATAAGTATTTCCTTTTTCGTCCACATAGGTGTCTGCACTTTGTTTTAGTTCAAGCCCATCTACTAAGTTGATATAACTTGTGTTTGCAGATAGTACTTGGGTGTATTCGGTTTCGATTTTATTTTCACTATTTAATAGGTTTGCATATACATAGCCTTTGCTAAGTGTGATTTCTTCTGTTTTGTTGGTAAAGTCTACAACTTGTCCTAGTCCTTCTTGTAAGTCGATCGTTCCATCAATTTTCGTGGTGCGTGTATTACCATCTAGTGCCATTAGGTTTAGGACGGTTTCAAAGTTTTCTGTGATGGTTGTTTTAGTTGCTTCATATACTTCTTCGCCTAGGAAAATGTAGGTAATGATATATTCGTCATTTCCTGTTTTCTCCCATGCTACGCTTCCATCTTCTTGTGGTGTATTTTGTACTAATATTTTTAATTGGTTTGCTTTTGCATCATATTGGTAACTTGCTTCTGGTAATTTCGTTTCTATTTTATTTCCGGTTGTTGCTGCTAAAGTTTTTGCTTCTACAAACACTTTACTTGGCATTTTTCCTGCAATTGGAGATACTTTTGCTAGGATTTCTGTTTGTCGGATTGGTAGAATATTATTCTCAAACCCAGATGTTACAGATGTTTGTAAAATGAGTCCTTTTTCAGTTGGTGTTTCAAATGGAATGTATTTGGTTAGTGTTTGATTTGCCACAATGTTTGCATTTTCGGTCCAGTTCATGTGGTTAATCAATTCTTTTTCCACTTCCTTTGCATTTCCATTTTGGTCTACATAGGTAGCAACAAATTTTACAACCGTATCTTTTCCAAGTAAGCCATTGTCTACACGGTCTTTTTTGATTGCTTGAATTGGAACCTCTACTTTTACTGTTTCTCCGGCTTGGATGATATTAAGTTTAATCATTCCTTTTTCTTTGTCGATTGTTTCAATTCCGCTTAATTTCGCTGTTTCCTGTTATTTCAAAGTTCGCTCCTTCGAGTGTAATTTGAGCATCCTTGATATACCCTGTATTTTTTACCTTGGTTTCAAATACGAGTTTTTCTTCTTGCGAATTGATACTCGCCTCTTGCACATAGGCACCATTGCCAAAGCGAGAGTCAAATTCTACATTCGCATTTTTTGTTAGTGCGTTTTGACCATCTAGTGATGTTGCCAATACTTCTGACCCATAAATTCCTAACATGGAAAGATAGGAAAAAACAAGTGTCAAAACTAACAAACTTGCAAGTGTTTTGTTGATTACTTTTTGCATAGCAAACCTCCATTTTTTGTTTTTTCATTTTCGGCATTATTTTTCTTCCAGCCTACATTCTATTATACTTTATTTTTAGCCGTTTTTCAAGGTTTCTTCGCATTTTTTACAACTTTTTATGTCGATTAACATTTCTGCTTCCAAAGTTCGACCTTTTGTGCTATTTTTTCAGGATAATAGATGCTCGTTCTGCTTGTTTTTGTCGTTTTATGCCAGTATATATAATATATATATTATTTATTTCTTTTTTCAACTTCCCTTTTTTATATATTACACCAATCCCTTTACGGAAGGTCATTCTAGCCTTTTTTATTAAGTTTTTATGACATTTCCTTAACATTGGTCTTTTTTGCACATTTTTGGTTTTCGAGCATATGATAGGGTAATTATCATATATTTTATTGAGGTGATTTTATGAACCAAAACCAAAATTCTTCCAATCAAGTGGATATGAACGCTCTTCTTTCCATGCTTTCCAAAATGGATAAGAAAGAGTTGCAAAACGGCCTTGCTCAGGTGTCTAAGATGTTGAATACCAATCCTCCAAAAGATAATCAATCGAAATAGGAAATTGGGAAGAAGGGATTTTTATGCCAGATAATCAGTCAGATTTGTTTGCTAATCTTCAAAATATGTTAAACTCGGACCAAATACCAGATGGGTTAAAAGAGCTGTTGAACGGAATGCAGTCTGGCTCCTCTTCAGCTACGGATGAGCCTTCTTCCGCTTCTTCTAATCCAGATTTTGACCTTAATCTTTTCCTCAAATTGAAGTCTGTTATGGATGGAATGAATGCTTCTGGTGATGACCCTAGGTCGAATTTGTTACGCTCGCTAAAACCATACCTAAAGCCTTCTCGTAAGGAAAAAGTAGACCAATATATTCGGTCTACTTCGTATGAGCAAAGTTTTTGAGGTTATGAATTTATCTGGTGGAGATACTAAGCATGAATAATATTCCGTTTTATCCTTTTTCGCCTTATGCTCGCCCATATTTTCCAAGGCGAAACCCTTATATTGCCCCTCCACTTCCGCCGGATTTTCCCAAAGAGGAAGAGTTGCCTCCCGAAGAACCGCAGGCTATGCCAGAAGAGCCTATTTTTGAGATTTTGGGTATTCGTCTTTTTTATGATGATATTCTTTTGATTTGTCTAATCTTCTTTCTCTATTCGGAGGGAATTCAGGATACTTACTTATTCCTTGCTCTTGTTTTACTGCTGTTATCTTAATGCACCGGTTCCTTCTTTTGACTGATTTACATAAATATGGTATACTATATTTTAAGCAAAGTTGCTTTATGCTTTGCAAATTTATAATGGGAAGTGTTATCAATGGATAAACGCATCAAAGGGCAGATTATCACTATCACCGGGGTGGACACCCTCTTTGAACTCCAGCAAGTCATTCGCGGTCTTCGGTTCGTCGTTCATGCCGAAACCTGCGATGGCGAGAAAGTGGATTTGAATTTCGACGCAGTGAGTGTTACCGCCAAATTCGTGCACACCAGTTTCAGCTGGCGGTACCCGGAAGTGAGCGACAGCTTCTGCCAGCTCTGTGACCTGATGGTCGCCTTGAAGTGCCAGAGCATCCACACGATGGTCGACAAGATGCTGTTCCTTAACACCTATGGGGGCAAGACTGTCTTGTCTTCTGACGGTAATCACTGGCAGGTGTACCAGGAGGGTATTCAATCTGGTGCCCACACGGGCTGCGTTTCCGGTCGGTTCTTGACTACCGAGTAGGCTGAGGCGTATCTGCTCAGCTAATCCCTTTTGTAAAGCATACAACCCCAGACGGAGTCCGTCTGGGGTTGTCTCTTTATTCAGTTATAATTTCTTCTTTTGCATTTACATATGCATATGTTGCTTTTTGTGCTTCAATTTCTTCTTTTTCTCTTTCTTTTACAATATTAGAAATACGAAGTTGTGGGGACTCAATGATTTCGGCTGCAATGATAGCCTCTTTATTTCCTTTAGCTCCCGCATGGGCAAGTCCTCTTAGCGCTCCCATTACAACAATGTTTTCTCCAGCCACTACTTCCGCACCAGAATTAACATCTCCTATAATAACAATACTTCCTTCACTCTCAAGTCGGTTTCCAGAACGGAGTGAACCCTTGTGGAATTTTGTTTCCGAGGTTTTAATTTCTTTATTAAAGGCTTTCTTAATCGCTGCTAGTCCCAATGTCTTTGGGGACTCAAAGTCTACTTTTACATCAATTTCTTTTTGAATTAAATCTTGAATATCTTCCATCTCTGAATTTTTTAACACCTTTCCTACTACATAAATTGGGGTCTTTTCGTCTTGATATAATTTTTTCAATTCTATCACTTTATTCTTTAGTGCTGCCATAATTTCCTTATGTTCACATTTTTCATTGAGTCGAATTAGGATTTTATCCGTTGTTAAGTTAATGTTAATACTACTCCTCATCTTTCCTCCTTCTTTTACGTATTTTGGATTAGCGTATTAGCTGTGTGCTTGGAATTGCTTCTAAATTCTCATTGATTTGTGTTTCGTTCATTCCAAAGTATTGTGCGATTACATTTCTTGCTGCTTCTGCTGTGTATCCACCGCTTCCTCCATTTTCGACTAGTACGACAACTGCAATTTCTGGATTATCAAATGGTGCAAATCCAACAAACCATGCGTTGGTTATTTTTTCTCCATTTCTTCCGGCTTGTGCAGAACCAGTTTTTCCACCGAGTTCAATGTTGAAGTTTTTGAAATACGAGTAGGCAGTTCCTCCTGCCTCACTGGTTACACCTCTCATGCCTTCTAAAACAGCCTGCAAGTTTTCTGGTTTGATGGAGATTTGTTCTGTGGAATCGGTTACACCTAGTTTTTCGCTTACAAATTGGTTGATTTCTTCTCTTGGTACTTCAGTTCCATCTGCATTTTGAATGGTTTTGATAATGGTTACATCAATGTTTTTTCCTCCATTAGCCAACATACTGATATATTTCGCCATTTGGATTGGTGTAAAATTGTTGTAACTTTGCCCGATTGCAGAGGATATGGTGTCGGATACATACCATTGTCCGCCATTGGCTACGTTTTCTGCATGGGATGCGTTTCCGGCTGCTTCGCTTAGGAGTTCCACGCCTGTTTTTCTGCCAAGTCCAAAATAGGTGGAATAGCGGTATAGGTTTTCAATTCCTGCTCGGTAACCAGTTTCATAGAAGAAATAGTTACACGAGTGTTTGATAGCGTCTGATACATTTAGATAGCCATGTCCTCTTTTTTGGCTGGTATAAATCCAACAAACTGGATTATGCCCTCTTGGATAAACACCGGTGTCATTGATTTTCTCGGTTAGACTGATGGCTCCCGTTTCCAGTCCTGTAATGGCTGTTATCATTTTATAGGTAGATCCTGGTGCAAATGGTGAAGAGATTGCTCGGTTTACTAGTGGTGCGGTTCCTGAATTGTTATATTCGTCATTTTTTTCTCTGGTTAGTCCAGTTGCAAAGAGTTCTGGCTCATAATCTGGATAACTTGCCATTGCTAGAATCTCTCCAGTTTGTACTTTCATGACTACAATGGCTCCTGCATCTGCATTGCTTTGGTTTTTGAATCCACCATTCGCGATTTTTTCGATGTTTTCTTTTAAGGCTTCTTCTGCCACTCTTTGCAAGTTTGCATCTATGGTTAAGATGACATCTCCACCGGAAATGGCTTCCTCCGTAATGTATTCTTCGGTTACAGTTCCATCTACAGTCATATCAATTTGTTTTTTTCCATCTTTTCCTCGTAAGTATTCTTCAAATACATATTCGACTCCTGTTTTTCCGATTAGGTCATCTGGATCATAGATGTCTTCTTTTCCTTTTAATTCTTTCGCATCAATTCTGGACATATAGCCAACCAAGTGGGATGCTAGGCTTCCTGATGTATAGTTTACCGTTGGTTCGGTTACGATTGCAATGCCCGGGAATTTTGCGTTTTGTTCACGAATTTGTTGTTCCGATGCTCGGCTAATGTTTTGTGCTATGGTTACGGTTTTGGTATTGCTATATCCATTTCTGCTGATTTCATAACGAACTGCCATAATTTTTCTGGCTTGCACTGGGTTTTCTTCTGTTATTTCATATTTCTTTTTCATTTCTGTAAATGCTTCTTCTGCATTTGCATCGGTTTTGATTTTCTGTCCTTTTTTCCATTTGATTTGGTCTGCTTCCGATGTTTGTTTGAAAGCATATGGTTCTACCGTAAGTGGTAATTTATCTAGGTAATTGTCTCCATTTGCTTCTAGTATCGTTACAAAGTCTAAGATTGCTTGGTTTAATGTTTGGTCATCTACTTTCGTTTTATAGATTTCTACGTTAAATCCCATGACTGTTGTTACTAGTGAATTTCCGGCTGCTGTCTTTGACATCTCCTCTGGCTGCTTTGATGGTACTTTCTCTGGTTAATCTGGTATTAGATTTTGCTCGATAGTCTGCTCCATGTACAATTTGCAAGTTGAAGAGCTGAAAAATCAAGATGACTCCAATAATGTAGACAATTGTTGTGATAATATTGTAACGAATTTTACTTTTATCGCGGTACTCCATTTTGTGCTCTTCACCTCACTCTCTTAAAAATATCTGGTTAAAACTCGTTTTGCTTTAAATACCTCTTCTACTTTGTAGCCAAGTTTTTGGAAGATTGGATACAAAATAATGGTTAATAGTGTGTTGAAAAGGACTTCTATGGTTAGTATGATGGCAAATTCCTGTATTTCAAATGGGAAGGAATATTTGACAACATCAAACCCATAAACGCCTACTTCATATAATATGGTGGTTCCAATAACCATTAGCATAATGGTTACACGACTTTCTTTGGAAAAGTTTTTGTCAAAGTATTCTGCTAAAAGTCCTATGATGGCTAGCATAACGCCTGTTACGCCAATGGCTTGTCCAATTAGGATATCCAGGTAAATTCCGAAGAAAAGTCCAAAGATTGCTCCTAATTTTTTTCCGATAAACAGTCCAATAAATAGGATGTATAGGATAAATAAGTTGGGCATTACACCTGCAATATTAAACCATGTAAAAAAGTTGGATTGCAAAAAGTATAAGATGAAGAATGTTAAAATGAGCCCGATTATAATGCACGCTTTTTTCAGAATTTCACCTTCTTTCGGTTTATTTTTTCTATTTTTGAATGACTAGAACTGACTCTAAGTTGCGGAAGTTTACTGCTGGTTCGATAATCGCATAACGGTCTGTGATGTTTTTGGTTGCATATACTTCTTTGATGGTTCCGATATGAATTCCTTTTTCATAAATCCCACCAAGTCCTGATGTTTCTACTGCATCTCCTACCAAAAGTGTTGCGTCTGTTGGAATATCGGTTGCTTTTAGCAAGGAGTTGTTTCCATGCAGGGTTCCCATAACGGTTACACTTTCTCTTGAGGTAGAAATGGTACTACTTACTGCATTTGACATATTTAAGATGGTTTGTACTTTTGCAGTATGTTCAGAAACTTCAACGATGTGTCCGACTAGTCCCTGGTCTGCAATTACGGTCATGTTTTTCTTAATACCGTCTTTCGTTCCTACATTAATAACGAGTGTATTGGAAAAATTGTGAATGTCTTTGTTTACGATATACGCTGGAATCGTGTTATAGTCCACATATTTTTCTTTTAGGTTCATATATTCTTTTAAGGTTGCATTTTCTGCTTTGATAATTTCCAATTCTCTTAGGGATTTCTCAAGATCACTGTTTTTGTTTTTTAATTCTTCGTTTTCGTTTTGAAGTGTTTCCATGTTTTTGAAATATACGTCATTTTTATTGATTTTATTTTTTAGGTACGTAAAACCGGTTTGAATTGGCATGACAATTCCATTGAGGCAATTTTCCAAAAAGGATACTTTGCCATTATTCATGTTACTTGCTGATACAATAATCACAAGAATAATAATGGTTATGATAATTCCAATTACACCAACTTTTTTATTTTTATACATAATCTTCTCCTCGATTTTGGTGTCCGTGTTTCTTTTGGTTAATAAACACTGTTTTTAATTTTTCAATGTTTTCTAATGTCATACTGGCGCCTTTTACCACGCATTTGAGTGGTTCTTCTGCGACATAGACTGGCATTCCTACAACTGCCATCATACATTTATCTAAGTTTTGTATCATGGCTCCTCCGCCAGTTAATACAATGCCGTTGTCCATCACATCTGCTGCAAGTTCTGGTGGTGTTTTTTCTAGGGTTTGTTTGACGGCTTCGATAATTTTCCCGATGGCTTCTCCCATGGCTTCTTCGACTTCTTCTGAGGTAAGTTCAATGGTATTTGGATAACCGCTCGTAACATCTCTTCCTCTTACTTCCATAGTGGCAAGTGTCATGAGTGGCATTGCACAGCCTAGTTTCATTTTAATTTGTTCTGCTGTTGTTTTTCCAATGAGTAGTCCTCTTTGCTTTTTGACATATTGTATAATGGCTTCGTCAATTTTATCGCCTGCTACACGGATGGACTCGCTTACGACAATTCCACCAAGTGAGATAACAGCTACTTCTGTGGTTCCGCCTCCGATGTCGACTACCATACTTCCTTTTGGTTCTGCTACTTCTAAATTTGCACCGATGGCTGCTGCCATTGGTTCTTCGATTAGATAAACTTCTCTTGCTCCGGATTGTAGGACGGTTTCTTCAACTGCTCTTTCTTCGACTTCGGTAATACCAGATGGTACCCCTACGACAACACGTGGTCTACAGAGGTTGTTTCTTTTGTAAACTCGACTTAATGCGTTTCTTAGCATGAGTTGTGTTGCTGCATAGTCTGCGATTACGCCATCTTGCAATGGTCGAATTGCTTTAATTTCGTCTGGTGTCCTTCCGACCATTTCTTTGGCTTCTTGTCCTGTTGCTAGAAGTTCCCCTGTTTCTTTACGAATGGCTACTACGGATGGTTCGTTTACAACAATTCCTTTTCCTTTTAAGGTAATAATTAAGTTGGCGGTTCCTAAATCAATTCCAATATCTTTTGATGCGAAATCCAATAGATTTCTTTTCATGTATGCTTCATTCCTTCCTTTTGGCAAAAATACTTTGGTAATTCCCATCTCCTATAATAATGTGGTCTAACATTTGTATTCCAACTAATTCTGCTGCGTCATACATGCGGTCTGTCATATGGTAGTCGGATTTACTTGGAGTTGGATCTCCACTTGGATGATTATGCACTAATATAATTTTGGGAGCACACATCTTAATGGCTTCACTTAGTGCGTCTTTTGGCACTAAGGATGCGTGATTTGCTCCCCCTAACGAAATATCTTCGATCTTTAGTATTTTATTTTTTGTATTTAGTATTACCACTTTTACAGTTTCTCTTTTTTCGTATCTTAATTCTTCCATGAGTAAATTTGCTAGGTCTTCTGGTGTATGAATGACTACTTGCATTTCGCGCAATGGTCTTGCCATTCGCTTGGCAAGTTCGCAAATTGCTTTTAATTGGATTGCTTTTACTCTGCCAATTCCTTTTATTTGCATCAGTTCAGTGATAGACACATCTTGCAGAAATCTAAGGTTGGTCCCATTTTCTTGTTTGAGGTTTAAGATTTTTTGTGCTAGTTCAATGGAAGTGTGTTCTTTTGTCCCGGATTTAATCACAATTGCTAATAATTCTGCATTGGATAGTCGGTTTGCACTGTACATTTCTAGTTTTTCGTATGGTCTTTCTGATTGAGGAAGTTCTTTAATTTTCAATTAAAATCCTTTCTGTCCTCTCTTTTGCCCCTTTGTGATTAGATTTTGCGATAGACAAAAATGGCTAATATCATCCCTAAAATACTTGCTACATTGATTTTGAACATAAGTCCAAATGTAATTTGAATGACGCTTAGGTTTAGTTCAAGTGGCGAAGATAGCCCGAAACTTTGTCCATAGGCAAGCCACCAGAGCCAGTCTACTCCTTTTGCAAATTCTCCTAATAGGCCTCCGATTACAAGTCCTGATAAAATAAATACCATTAAAATCCATATATTTTTATCTTTGGTTGCCATGTTTGTTCCTCCTAAATTTATAATCACTAAATCCCTTGTATTATATCGCCAAATCCTAATTTTTTCAAGTTAATTAGCAATTTTTTCCGGATTTATTTTTTCGTTTCCTCTTTTTTTTTCGTTCTTTTTATGCTATAGTTATAGTACATTTTTACTTTAAGTGTAATATATTAAGATAGTGACAAACGGTAAGTGCTTGCAATTACCATATTTTGTTCATTTCGTTTTACCGTTTTTCGTAGTATAATAATCTTAAGATTACCAATCATCTAATGGAGGGTTTGCCAAGTGAAGTTTGAAAAGTTAAATGATAACAAGATTAGAATCATATTGACGAATAAGGACTTGAATGAAAATCATATCGATTATCATTCCTTTATGTCGAATTCTGTTGAAACACAAGACTTGTTTTTAGATATGTTAGAACGTGCCGAAGAAGAAATTGGTTTCGTTACAAGAGATTATAAGATTCGCATTGATGCGCTTGCCATGATGGATGGTGATTTTATTCTGACCGTTACGCGTATGCACCCAGAAGAACGTGAGCGTAAAGAACTTTCAAAAGAGAAGACAAATACAAAGTGTAAGGTGAAAGTGAAACGCAAAATACAAGATTTGCAAAAATCTTCGGACCTCGCTTATCGTTTTGGAAATTTTGATGATTTTTATGATTTTGTATCTGGCGTTCACGCTTCACAATTTGATTCGAGAAAATTAGCGACACATATTCAACTCTATACTTATGAGAATGCTTTCTATTTAATTTTAGAACAGGTTAATTTCGAGCATAAGAATATTCACCGATTATCTTCGTACATCACTGAATTTGCTTCTTATGTGAATAGTCCGGAGGTTTACATTTCAAAGATTATGGAAAGCGGAAAATTGATTTTGAAACATAATGCACTTACCACTGCATTAAAACATTTTTAATTACATAAGAAAAATCCAGTATTTAACTATGAAGTGGTAAAATGAAAGTGGACACAAAAAGTCTACTTTCATTTTTTGTGTTAA
>CANSOY010000028.1 GCA_947648765.1 uncultured Clostridium sp. | reverse complement strand
ATTGGTCTAAGTTTTGTAAAATAACACTAAAGGAAATTCCTCTACTTCTACTGGTAGATATTTTTTTATCAAAGTCTGGTATTTTACCAATGTTGGCAAACTCGTCTAAGATAAAGTAAGTTGGTACTTTTAATCTTCCCCCATTTTCGTCTGCAAAATTATATAATTGTTGGATCATTTGTGAGAAGAATATGGTAAGTAAGAAATCATAGGCTGTATGGGTATCGGATGAGATAACATAGACTGCTGTTTTCTTGGATCCAATATCTTCAAAGTTTATGGTATCTGTTGAGGTTACTTCTGCGATTTCCTTGGAGTCAAATTTTCCTAATTTCGATTGCAAAGAGCTTAGGATAGAACCATATGTTTTTTCTGGTGCAATTTCGATAGATTTATAATACATTCTGGCTGGGTGCTCTGGTGGCAAACGGTTTATCATTTCGGTTAATAGGTTACTTCCGCCTTTGTTGTTAGCTGCTCTTACAAGTTCTGAACAGCTGGCTAGGTTTTGTTCTTCTTCTGGTCTTACGGCTACTAGGTAGTAAATGAGTGCTTTTAATAGCATTTCTGCCATATCGTCCCAATATGGATCAGACGATGAGTCTGTTTTTTGTCCTTTTACAATAGTGTTGGCAATAACGTCGACATCAATTTCACTAGAAATGTGCATTAACGGGTTATAGCCGTCACTGTTGGCTGGATTAACTAAGTTTAATACTTTAATGTCATATCCATTTTGTCTTAGGTATCCTGCTGTTTTATCATAGAGTTCTCCTTTTGGGTCTGTGAATACATAGGAGCCTAACATCTGTGCTGCATTCGGAATAGAGTAAGATGCCGATTTACCAGATCCAGAACCTCCGACTACTAAAACATTGACATTTCCGATTTTATCCACTGGTAAGTAATTATTTTGTGCTAGGATAATACCATTTTTCTTGCTTAAAATTCGGTATTGTTCTCCTCCTTCACACCAATCACTCGAACCATGTTCAATATTTTCAAATCCACTTTTTGGTTTCATTTTGACAACACTAATGACAGTTGAGATGGCAAGTGCAATAGTATAAATTCCTAACCATTGTGCAAACGTTCCAAAATTTTCTGGTTTGAAAGCATCTCCTACGCTATTGAATTTGGAAACCCTGGTTGGGAAATCGCCAAAAAATTCTGTCAAATTAAAAGTCCCTGTTTCATTCGTACATGCTACAACAGAGACTGACAAAGGCGCAACAAGTATTATGGTTCCTAAAATCCATAATACTGTTACGACAATAAATATTGCTTTATAATCTTTGAATAATTTCATTTGGGTTCACCTACTCTTTTGTTCTATTTCTCCACTTCTTCTTGTGCCTTTACAAGTGCTTCATATTTTGCACGGATGGCTGCGTGTTGTTCTGGTGTTACTTGTTTCTCGTCTACGACTAAAACTTGGTCTGTAGCTGGAATATATAATGCAGAAAGTCCATCTTCCTTTTCGGTTAATTTCACAATTTGTACATTTCCTACTTTAATTTCGATTGCGGTTTCTGGGTTTTGTGCTAATTTCACTAAGGCTCCTGTTTCAAAGTCGGTTCCTTCTGGTACTTGGATTGGCTCTTTTTCCTCTCCTTTTACCACAACACCACCTGTGATTTGTTTCTTCTTTGAATCTCCAGTTGTTTGATTCATCTCTTTTCCTCCTTTTAATCATCCTTCATATCTCGCACTTCAAAGGCGAAATATGACTTGTATGGCTTTAGTTTGCATTTTCCTTTTACTTCATTGGTTGCTTTATCTAAGTAAAGAACTGGTTTTAGTTCTTCGGTTGTTTCTGGGTCGATAATGGATATTGGTCTTTGTAAATTTGGTGTATAACGGAATTCTTTGTACTCGGTTTCTTCCTCGGAATAAAGTGTGTTGAACTTGATTGGCATGGGTTTTTTGGAGATTCTTACTTTGTCTCCATCTAAAACTCCCATATTAACGACAACCTTTTCTTTTCCAAAAGATAAAAAGACAAGTTGTTCTCCCTCTTCCTTTGGGCTATCGATAAAAAAGGTTTTCTTTTTTAAGTCTCCTTTTAATTCTTCTGAGTAGAGCAATCTTTCGATTGTGTATTTTGGCATGTTGACTGCTACTGTTTGGTCTTCTTTGTTAATTCGATAGATTACTGTACTTACTTCTTGAGGATCTGTTATGCTAAAATGTTTTCCATTTACTATTTCCATTTTTTACACCTTTCCTTCTATGTATGATAAACATAGTTCTTCTTTTGTAGAAACCTCTACTGTTTATTATACCTATTTTTTTCAATTCTGTCAATAATTATGTCAATTTATCTCTAGAATGGCATCTCTTGGATGGTAAGTATCCATTTTTTGAAGTGCTTCATATAACTTCTTTTCTTCCTTTTTCATACGTTTTGGCAATACAATGCAAATTTCGATATATAAATTTCCTCTCTTTCCTTTGCCATCTTTATATCCCATTTCTTCTACACAAATCGCTTCTCCGCTCGAAGTACATGGTGGTACGATAATATTGACATCTTCTCCTAATAGATTCATTTGGACTTTGGTTCCAAGAGCCGCTTCCCATGGTGTTATTTTTAGGCTTGTGGATAGGTCATATCCAATTAGTTTTAGTCCAGACTTTTGGTCCATTTTTACTTTGATGAGCAAGTCTCCATTTTTGCCTCCGTTTTGTCCATTTTTGCCAAGTCCAATTAAACGGATTTTTTCATTTTCTAGGATTCCAGCTGGAATTTTGACATCAATTTGCTTCATTTTGCCATCTACTGCTCGTAATGAGATTTTTTTGTTAGCTCCGTAGTATGCTTCTTCAATGCTAATTTCAATATCTGTTTCGATATTTTCGCCTTTGACTTTTACTTTAGCTTGTTTTGCTTTTTGTTTTTTCTCTTTTTGAACCAAATTATCTCCTAATAGAATTCCTAAAAAGTCCTTCCAAAAAGAACCAGTAGTTTCTACTTTTTGTTTCTTTTTGGCTTTTTTCTTTTTGATTTTACTATTCCAACTACGGTCATATTTTCTTTTGGTTGCTGGATTGGATAAAATTTTATAGGCTTCGTTAATGTCTTTGAAGCGCTCTTCACTCATTCCAGAAGTTTGATTGACATCTGGGTGATATTTTTTTGCTTGATCACGATAAGCTACTTTAATTTGGTCTATGGTTACTTTATTGGTTTCTAATCCTAATATTTTATAATAATCTTTGAAAATCATTTCAACATCCTCCGCCTTGGCGTTTTTTCTTCGGTTGCATTATACCATATTATTTTGGTTTTGGAAATATGCCGAGTGCAAAAAGAAAAAAAGAATTGCAATCTTGTTTGCATTTCTTTTCATCTACTACTTCATATCATAATTTTATGGTTCCATTTTGTTACTCATTTCTACTGTATTTGCATTGTAGTTGTTTATCTCTTCTTGTGTTGGTACTTTTCGATTTTTATATTCTGTTTTACTATAAGCAACCCATTCTTTTTCAAATTGTTCATACGGTTTTACAATTAAATCTACATATTGGACACCTGCGACACAGTTTTGATAAATGCTTACACCTTCTGCTTGATGGGACTTTTCCATTTGTTCACTGACAGGGCAATCCTCATCTCCAAAATGTTCTACCATTCGATTATGATGTTCTACCGCTTGGTCATAAACTTCTTTTGCTTCTTTTTTGAAATACTGATCACTTGGCATGATTACAACAGGCAATCCAACACTTCGAGAGGCTTTGGCTAATGGTGCTACAATATATTTGCTTACAATCGGAATATCTTTCGTAATCCATATTGCTCCTAGTGTAACCGTTGGTACTGCTATGATACCGATTACTATTTTCACAAAAACTTTCTTCATTTCTTGCCTCTATTTTTTGACATAAAATTATTATATGGTTTACTTCATTTTTCCATCGCAAGTGCAATGAGTTGATCTAATAAATCGCAATAGGCAATTCCACAATGCTCCCATAATTTAGGATACATACTAATTCCGGGTAAATCCTGGCATGGTGTTAATTTCATTTAGGATTACTTTGCCTGTTTTTTTCTCGACAAAAAAGTCGACACGTGAAAGACCACTTCCGTCTACTGCTCGAAATGCTTTCGTGGCATATTCTTGAATTTCTTTTGCAGTTTTTTCTGGCAAGTCTGCTGGTATCATGGTACGAGATTGTGCATTTTTGTATTTTGCGTCAAAGGTATAAAATTCTTCTGCTGGTAAAATTTCTCCCACGCAGGAGGCTTTTGCTTCTCCATTGCCAAGTACCGCACATTCAACTTCTCTTCCCTCAATATTTTGTTCCACTAAAATTTTCGTATCATATTGTGCTGCATAGTCAATAAATTGGATTAGTTCCTCGCTATTATGTGCTTTTTTGATTCCTACCGATGAACCAGAATTGGCTGGCTTAATAAAGACTGGATAGCCTAATTTTTTGGTTACTTTTTCTTGCATCTGTTTACTATTTACTAGTTCTTCGGTAAAGTCTTCGCCTACGGAGTAGTAGTTTCCGCTTCTTTTTCGGAAATATAGATAGGGTGCTTGTGGAATGTTTGCTTTTTCAAAAATAACCTTTGCATAGGCTTTATCCATGCAAACATTGGATGCAAATACATGACAACCTACGTATGGCTTTTTTAGCATTTCCAACATTCCTTGTATGGTTCCGTCTTCTCCATAAAGTCCGTGAAGAACTGGGAAAATGACATCTACTTGTTTTAAGACGTCAAATACATTTTCGATTTTTTGAATTTCTGTAATTTCTTCCTCGATTGGTAAAACCGTAATCTCGCAAACTGGCTTGGTGTAGTAATACCACTCTCCTTCTTTGGATACATAGATTGGAATAACTTCATATTTTTCTTTTTTTAGCTTTTGTAAAACTGATGTGCCAGATACAACTGACACAGAATGTTCCGTTGACATTCCCCCAAAGAGGACTGCTACTTTTATTTTGCTCAAACGCTTTTCCTCCTTATAAACTTTGCAAATATTCAATCAATTGATTGGCAATTTCGTCAAATTTCATACTATTCGATGCTTTGATTAAGATACAACTGTCTGGTTTCATTACTTTTTTGGCTTCTTCGATTGCTTCTTCATTGGTTTGGCAGTGAATATTTTGTGCACTTTTAGCCTCTTCGTTAATATATTGTGAGAAAAAGCCAACGGTAATCACAATGTCTGTATGGGCTAGTTCCGCTTCTTGCCCTACTTTGCGGTGTAAATCTTCTGAGTATTCTCCTAAGTTTAACATATCCCCTAAAATTGCAATTTTGGTGCCTTTATGGGTAGAGCCTAGGTAGTGGATGGCTGCTTTCATCGAGTCATAATTTGCATTATAGCAGTCATTGATAATGGTGTATCTTCCAATGGTTTGAATATCCATTCTACGTTTGGTAAGTTCGACCTTTTGAATTCCTGCTTGAATTTGCTCTTTTTTCTCTTGTAACACTTCTGCTACGCAAGTTGCACACAAACTATTGTATACAAAATGTTCTCCTGCTACTGGGACTTGAATGGTAAATTCCTCTTCTTTGGTCTTTGCTGTGAAAGTACTTCCATCTTCTGCTAATGTAATATCTTTTGCCATGATATCGCTTTTGTTCTGAATTCCGTAGGTGATGATGGTTTGTGGGTAAGTATTTTTCTTTTCTTCATACCAATTATGTAATAGTTCATTATCATTGTTGATTACAATCGTCCCTTCTTCACTTAGACCTTCTAAAATCTCTAGTTTTGCATTAAAGATTGCTTCTTGTGAGCCAAGTTGACCAATATGGGATGTTCCAACATTGGTAATAACAGCAATTGTTGGTTTCGCAATATTGGTTAGGTTACGGATTTCTCCTGCATGGTCCATTCCCATTTCAACAACTAATAGTTCTTCTTCTTTTAGTCGTAAGATGGTCATTGGAACACCAATATGGTTGTTCAAATTTCCTTCCGTTTTTAGTACCTGATATTTTTCGGCAAGAACACTGGCAACTAAATCTTTGGTACTGGTTTTGCCAACACTCCCAGTAATGGCTACGACTGGAATATGATATAGGCTTCTTTTATATGCTGCAATTTCTTGGATTGCTTGAATGGTATCTTCTACTAAGATAATAGCACAATTTTGGTAAGTTTCTTTTTCGGCTTCCCCAATGGTTACATCTTGCAAAATACAAACACTGGCCCCATTTTGGATGGCTTCTGGATAAAGGGCATTTCCATCAAATCTTTCTCCTTTAATTCCAACATACACATCTCCTGGTGTAATGGTTCTTGTGTCTTTCGAAAAGTTAGTACAAATGGCATCTGGACTTCCACAGACAAGTTTTGCTCCTTGGCATACAGCTAAAATATCTTTTACAGTTATTGGTTTCATGTTTTCCCTCTCTTTGCTTTTATTCTATGATTTTTCTTGTATTATATGCCAAATTAGGCTGGTTTGCAACCGCAAAAAAAAGAGATACTTGTGAAGTACCTCTTTTGCTTTACTCGCTTACTTTTCGATTGGCAATTTCAATTGCTTTTGAAACAATGTTTCCGCAGGTTTTTGAGGATACATTTCCCCATCCTCCATCTTTTCTCACTTGATCATAAACACCAAGTTCTTTTGCAATTTCCTCTTTTAGACCTTCTGACATGATACCTGTTTTACTTCCCATGTTTCAATCCTCCTTTGAAAAACAATCCTTGTTTTTCAAAATTAGTATTACTTTTTTCGTCAAATTTATACCTAATTTTTATTGTGTTAATATTCCATTTTCGGTATTTAATATAATTAAAATGTCTTCTTCTTTTCCGTTTTCTACATTGATATAGATTAGAAATTCTCGGTCTTGGATTTTTCCTCGAAATTCATAGCAAAAAATTTCCGTTTTCCATTCGGTTGGAATAACCGCCAATCCTTCGGATATGATTTCTAAGTTTGGATTGATGGCTTGTTTCGCTGTTTCTTTTGAAATTTTGATGGATGCTAAGTTTCTTTCTTGATGGGAGTTAAGATAGCCAGTTGTTTCCATTCCTAAAATTTCGCCATTGTCTAATGCTACTTTTACTTTCACCAAGTCTGGATACATGGTTACTTTTTCGTCATTTACCATTTGGTAATATGCGTAATTGATGGTAACAATTCCACTTTGTTTCACATAGTACGTTGTTTCCATTTGCTTAATACCACGTGCTTCTAAAAATTTTCTTCCGATTTCTTCCGCATCTTCTTGGGATAGAATTTCGGCTCCAATTTCACGGTCTAGATTAGCAAAAATGATGTGTCCGCCTTTTTTAGATACCGAAATATTGATATTTTCTTCTTTTCCCATTCGGTTTATTTTCGCATAAAATTCATAGGCTGGAATATTGGCATTTTCGGCAAATCCGTTGAAGGAAACTTCTCGTATTTCTTCTCCAGTTAGATATTCGCGTGCAACTTTTTCGGCTTCTTCTTGGGAAATTTCTTCTCCGGTTAATCCTACTTTTTCTTGGGTTGTGATGTGCTCGGAAAAAGCACCATCATAAATGAGTCCTGCATATTCGTGAAAGTTTTCTTCCACGCTTCCAAAACTATCTTTGGATAAGTTGCTTACTTCTTGTGCAAAGATGGAGGATTTTTCTTTGGTTAAATCACTCCATTTGATTCGTCCATTGTTTAAGTCAACCGATAGTTGCTCCAGTGTATTTGCTAATTCTTGTGAATACGTATGAAGTTTGGTTAATTGCTCTAAATCTTCCTGTGTTAATTTTTCGTCTTGAATATTCTTATTGGATAAAGAGTACGTATAATCACTTACTTGATTTAAGAATTTTTGTGTATTTTCTAGTTCATTACTACTGATTGGAAGTCTTGCTAAATAACTTTGGGCAAGGTTTGCTTCTCGCCAAACTCTGGTTAGAGTTTCTGCTCCATGTTCTGGGCTACTCGATACCAAGGATTTCGATAGATAGATTTCTACATTTTGCACATAATCTACTAATTCACAAAATGCCATTTGATAGGAATTTTCAGATGCTTGTACATAAGCTTTTTCTTCTTTTTCTAGATGGAGAAGAAACGCAAAAATGATAATCGCACAAATTCCAATGACGGAAGCAAGTTTTGTTTTTTCTGGCAAATTTTTTATTTTTTCCAAGATGTTATTTTTCATCTTTTTTCCTCCTATTTACAAAAGATATGCTGTCCAATGGTTTTAATTTGTTTTCTGGACCAAATCCACTTGTTTGTTGCTGTATTGGGGTTGAAGTAATAAATGGCTCCTCCACTCGGATCCCATCCATTCATTGCATCTCGTGCTGCTTTTACAACAGTTGAGCCACTGGCAATCGGCTGGTTAATTTGTCCATCTGCAACTGCAGTAAAGGCTCCCGATTGATAGATAACGCCTGCTATGGTATTCGGAAAACTTGCGTGCTTCACACGGTTTAAGATAACTGCTCCAATGGCAACTTGTCCTTCATAGGGTTCTCCTCTTGCTTCTCCATTAATTGCTCGTGCCATTAACTGGATATCACTTTGGGAACTACTAGCTGCGTCTACCATTGCTGTTTTTGGTTCAAAATGAATTAACACGTTGATAAGCACAGAAAGAGCAAAAATCATTCCTACAATTTTCTTTTCTTTTGACATATTTCTGTCTCCTTTTTTGAAACTATTTCTATTTTGCCTATTTTATTGTTAAAATATTCTTTTTTTATGGATTTTATGGTAAAATGGTTTTAGTTCAAAAGAGGAGTAATTTATGAAAAAAGTCATTATTTTTTATGCTTCTTATGGTGGCGGTCATTTATCTGCCGCAAAATCTATTAAGCAATATATGGATAACCATTATGCTGACGTCGACGTAGAACTCATTGATTGTATGAAATACATTAGTATTGCATTAGATAAGGTAACGACAACAGCCTATAAGGAAATGGCAAAAAAAGCCCCATGGGCTTGGGGAAGAGTCTATGCAAGGTCACAAAAAGGACCTCTTTCGCATATTAGTTCTTCCTCCAATAAAGTGATGGCAATTAAATTATTGAAATTGTTACAAGAAAAAAATCCAGATTTCATTATTTCAACCCATCCTTTTAGTAGCCAAATGGTTAGTTATTTGAAACGAAAAGAGCGTTTTAATTGCCCGCTTGCAACGATTATGACAGATTATGCACCACATGAGCAATGGCTCATTGGAGAGGAACAAACTAATTATTTCTTTGTCGCACATAATGGAATGAAAAAGGCATTGGTTCAACATGGAATTTCTGAGGAGAAAATTTTTGCAACTGGTATTCCGCTTTCTGGTAAATTTTTAGACCATTATAACCGAGAAGAAATTTTTCAATCGTTTCAGTTAGACCCAGAAAAGAAAGTCATTTTGTTTTTTGGTGGTGGCGAATTTGGTCTAGGAAAATCCAGAACACTTGCAATTTTATCTGCTTTAATTGATGCTTCGGAAGCACAAATTGTTGCGATTGCAGGGAAAAATGAAAAAATGAAAGCAAATTTTGAGGAAATTGCAATGACTTGCAACAGACCTTCCGATGTTCGTGTTCTTGCTTTTACGGATAAAGTTCCAGAACTGATGAGCATTTCTTATCTAGTCGTTACCAAACCAGGTGGACTTACCACAACGGAGTCCCTTGCTTCTGGTTTACCGCTTATTTTAATCAATCCAATCCCTGGACAAGAGGAGGAAAATGCAGAGTTTTTAGAAAAAGAGGGAGTTGCCTTTTGGCTTCGTAAATCTGACTTGCCAGAACTTGCTTTACAAAATTTCTTCCAAAATCCAGACGCCATCAAGAAAATGCGTATCAATGCGAAGTTACACGCTAAGAAAAATTCGACCAAAGATATTTGTGAAACCTTATTGGGTAAAACAAAAAAGGCAGAGTAATCTGCCTTTTCTTTGTTTACTTATTTTGATTATTGTCAACCAAATTAAAATAATATAATTTTTCATTTGTTTTTAATGTTCCGAAATAAATAGCACCAAATTTTTCATAATAATTTTCTAATGTTGTTTTCAGATATATTTTTTCAAAATTTCTTTTTCACTTTTTCTTGAAATTCTTTTGGGCTTAGATTTTGCTTTCCCCATTCTTTCTGTGTTAAGGTTGCCACCTCTTCTAAATATTGTAATTGGTCTTGCAAATGAAAAATCTCCATTACTTTTCTCCTTTTCGTCGGTCTATTTTTTATTGTTCTTGTAAACTTTTGAATGGATTAAAAAATTGCTAATCTTATTTTTCAAAACAAGATTAGCAGATTACTTATAATTCTCGTCGTCCTTCTAATGCTTTTCCAAGTGTTACTTCGTCTGTATATTCCAAATCGCCTCCTATTGGAATTCCATGTGCAATTCTCGTTACTTTGACGCCAAGTGGTTTGACTAATTTTGAAATGTACATAGCCGTTGCTTCTCCTTCGACACGTGGGTTAGTTGCTAAAATGAGTTCTTTGACTTCGCCTTCCATCAGTCTTGCTAATAATTCTTTAATTTTAATATCGTCTGGTCCAATTCCGTTCATCGGTGAAATCGAGCCGTGTAGGACATGATATACCCCTTTGAATTCATGGGTTCTTTCCATTGCTACTACATCTCGTACATCTTCTACTACACAAATAATGCTGTGATCTCTGGCTGGATTACCACAAATATTGCATGGCTCTGTATCTGAAATATTAAAGCAAACAGAACAATATTTTAAGTTCTTTTTGGCATTGGTAATTGCGTTAATAAATTCGTTTGTTTCTTCTTCAGAAGCATCTAAGATGTGAAATGCAAGTCTTGCTGCTGTTTTGTTGCCAATGCTTGGCAAGCGTTCAAATGCTTCAATCAGTTTTTCGATTGATGGTGAATAGTATGACATCCTTTTGTACCTCTTTTACATTAGTCCTGGTATATTATATCTTCCTAGTTCGCTTGCTTGTGCTGCATCTACTTTGCGAAGTGCTTCATTAACACAAGATAGGATTAGGTCTTGTAGCATTTCTACATCGTCTGGGTCTACCACATCTTTTCCAATTTTAATTTCTTTTACTTCTTTTGCCCCCGTTACTTTTACACTAACAGCTCCTCCGCCTACGGTTGCATCAAATTCTTTTTCGGCTAATTCTTCTTGGGATTTTTGCAAATCTGCTTGCATTTTTTGTGCTTGTTTCATAAGTTGCCCCATATTCATTCCACCGAAATTTCCTCCCATTCCTGGGAAACCTCCTCTTTTTGACATTGTTTTTTCCTCCTTTTTATTCATCTACAATATTGATTGGAATGTCGATTTCGTCTGGTAAATTGGTATCGTCTTCCTTTGGTTCTTCTTTCTTTTGGTCCAAGAGTTTAATTTGCATTTCTTTTCCGTACTCGATAGAGACCAATCTTCGTAATTCATTCATATTCTCGCTTTTTTCTAAAATGGTTTTTCCAAAACTGGTTAGCCCATTTGGGAACTCAATCCCAATGGTCATATCATTGAGTTCAACTGCTCTTGAATTCATTAAATTGGTAAAGAGCATTACTTTTCCAGATGCTTTTAATTGGTTAATGACATTGCTCCAAGAGCTAGAGCCTTTTAATTCCGTTGTTGGTTTTTGGCTTTCTTTTTTTCCTTCGGAAACTGGTTTTGCAATTCGGTTTTCCACATTTTTTTCGACTTTGTGGACAACAACTCCGTCCTTTTGTAAATTTACAATTTTATTTTCTAAGTCTTGAATTCGTGCTTGCAAGCCAGATAAATCACCTTGTTCTTGCTTCGTTGCTACTTTAATAATTCCGACTTGGAAAAGGATGGTTCTTTGGGTTGACCATTTCATTTCATTTTCTACTTCAGATAACTGATAAATAGTTTGGATAATCCTTTCTTTTTCAATTCCATCAAGTAGTTGTTGCATTTGTGTAATTTCTTCTTGGTTATATAGTTCGGCTTTTCCTGCCGTTTTATACACTAATAAATCTTTGAGATATTTAATCAGTTCCCATAGGAAATTATTTAGGTCTTTTCCTTGCCCTAGCACTTCGTCTACCACTTGTAGGGCTTCAGTTGGTTCAAAGGCAAAGATTTTTTGTACTAATTTATGGATTTGGCTTAATTCTGGAATTCCAACTAGTTCTTTTACTTTACTGTCATCAATTTTGCCAGCATCTTCTTGCGCACATCTCTCTAAGATACTTAAAGCATCGCGCATAGCTCCTTCTGCAAGGTTTGCAATGATACGAAGTGCTTCTTCTGTAATTTCAATTTGGTTTTCTTGGCAAACATAGGCAAGCCTTTTTTGAATATCTGCATTGGCTATTTTGCGGAAATCAAAGCGTTGGCAACGGGATAAAATGGTTGCCGGTAATTTTTGTGGCTCTGTTGTTGCTAAGATAAATTTAACATGAGCTGGTGGCTCTTCTAGGGTTTTTAGTAGTGCATTAAATGCTCCTGGCGATAGCATATGCACCTCGTCAATAATATAGACACGGTATTTCGCTACGGTTGGTAAAAAGTTTACTTCATCACGAATGGCACGGATATCGTCTACACCGTTATTGGATGCAGCATCCATTTCTACCACATCGGTAAGAGAGCCTTCTAAGTTTGCTTTGCAAATTTCACATTCGTTGCATGGCTCTCCGTTCTGCGGATTTAGGCAGTTTACAGCACGGGATAAGATTTTGGCTGCGGTTGTTTTTCCCGTTCCTCTTCCTCCGTTAAATAGGTAGGCGTGCCCAACGCGGTCTGCAATCACTTGATTTTTTAATGTTTGGATAATATGTCCTTGTCCTACAATATCTTCAAATTTTAATGGTCGAAACTTTCGATATAACGATGTATATGACATATTTTCCTCCTTTATGTTAAAAATGGTACGAGATGTTAGTACCTCTATGGAAGATACTCACATAAGAATGGCTATTTATTGCTGCTTCCTTCCGGACCTGACAAGGTTCATAGGTTCCTATTGATTATCCTCCATACAGGAGCTATTTCTCATACCATTTGGATTATATCTTGTTTTTGCAAAATTGTAAATACTTTTACTCGGATTTTCTAATTTGAATGAACCCCAACATACATTGCTTGTTGGGGTTCATTCAAGGCGAGAAATTTCACTTGCTTTCGTCTTCCAGCCAGAGGCTGAAAATGATGGTGCTGTCCTTGTCCGTGGCATACTTGGCGGAGATTTCCCATTCTTCCGTAGGTGCCAGCTGAAGTACCTGCTCCCACAGTTCCTTTCTGGGAAGCTGGTCCGCATAGGAGTAGTTGCACAGTTTCGTGTACTCCACGCCCCTGTGGCTGAAGTTCCAGCTGGGCTCCGGTCGGATCGAATAAGACCTCTCTCTGCTGAAGTCCACCACAATCCGCATTTCTTGCTCCGTCCGGCGGTCGCCGTCGTAGTGCATCATGCGAAACGTGGGAGCAATTACCTTCCGAAGAATGGCAACTGCTGCATCTTGCAGGCTCAAGCTATTGGGATTGCTTGCCCCTTGCGCGGTAAGAACATACCGCCTGTCTGCTGACAATTCTCGTTTTAGCGACATGATTTATGCCTCCTAATTTCTGGGCATGCCCAGTTAATCTTGGCTATTATATCACAAAAAACTAGCAATTTCAAGTCGTGCTTGGTTTTGCCAGCTTTCGTTTTTGTTATTTGCAATTAGATTGTTTATTGCCATAAAACGTACTACTATTAATTTTTCTTTCGCTAATTGTAATTTTTCGAGATGATTATGACACAAAAACAGGTATTTCTATACAGGTTTTATCTTATAATAAATTCATAATTCCATAAGTTATAAGTGGACTAGCATATATTGTTATATATATTAAAGTTATCCAAGGTTGATAATCAATATAAAACTCTTTCACTGTTAGAGACCAAGGATGTTTGATTAGCACCCATCCAATTAAGTCAAATACTACTGTTATTGTTCCCCAAATAAGCGATGTAGCAATGGCATTTGATAAAGTTACTGTTTCTAATCTATTAAAATATAGATATGCAAAAATAGGGAATATAATTATATTGTATAACGGATGCCAAGGTTTTGTTCTTTCATATCCTTCCCCCATACCACTACTTTCTTTTATTGATTTCATTTTTAAGACCTTGATATTAAAAATAGTATGTAATACTCCTATATTTGTGACGATAAAATATGCTACCCAATACCATAACATTGAAAATCCAAACTTCTCCATTCTTTTCTCCTTTTATTTCAATAAATTTAATCCTATTTATTATGTTTCTCTTAAAATATCTAATATCCAACTAACTTCTGGTAAAGGAATTTCCGGAAAGTTTACTTTTCGTTCCATGATTCCTTGTACACTACACCAGAACGCATTTGATAAAGCGAAAGCATTTCCTTTTTTTATGGTTCCATTTTTTTGTCCCTCTTCAATCACTTTTGACGACAACTCAATCTGGTGAACTGACAATGCTAATTTTCTAATATTCTCTGGAATACCTTGTTTTTGTGCTTGTGCCATCAATAAAAAAATTTGACAAATCCAAGGCTCTTTATCGATTGTTTCAAATAAATTTTCTAGAAATTGTTCAAAATATTCTATTGGCTCTTTATATTTTATTTTTTGTGGAGCTTTCATTCCATCTAATCCTATTTTTACAAGTTCTAAATATAATTGCTCTTTCGATTCATAGTAATGAAATAATAGTCCTACACTAATATTTAAACTACTTGCTATATCTGTAATTTTTGTTTCCATATATCCTTTTATAACAAATAATTCTAGTGCCTTAAATAGGATCTGTTTTTGGCGATTTTCTTTTTGTTCTTTTCTAGTCATTTTTCCATTTCCTTTTTTATTAAATCGTTTTTCATTGAATATATATTCAATATATCACAATGTTTTGTTTCTAGCAATAAAAATCAAAAAAATTAGTCTATTTTTTAGACTACCTCCATTATCTTTATTCTTATACATTCAAAAACAGACTATTTCTAGTCTGTTTTTACATTTTAACAAGAGATTGTTAATATATTTCCATTGTTATCAAAAATGGCAAATTCATCTTTACCATAAAAAGTTTTATGCGGTTCTTTCGCAATTTTTACTTTGCCTTTTACTTCGTTATACATTGCCAAAACATCATTAACCGTTATAAATAGTGTAAATGTTGGCACTATTTTATCCGTTTTTAAGGTTGGATATTCACTAATTAAGTTTTCTTGCTCTTGTAACATAATGGAGATTTCATCCTTATTTAAGATTGCAAAGTTCAAAATTTCTCCTTCTTCTGGAACACTTAATACTTTTTTGAAGCCTAGTTTTTCTTCATAAAATTTTATTGTTTCTTTTACATTTTTAACCATAATATTGGTTGTTATTGTTTCATACATATCTTTCTACCTCCAGTATGATTATATGAAAATAATTTAGAACTGTATTGTAAAAAACGGACAATTATTGATATTCTTCTATTATCTTTAAAGGCGAAATTGATGTATATTTTTTTATTTCTTTTATCAAATGAGATTGATCATAAAAACCACAAAAGAAAGCAATATCTATTAAGGACATCTTTTTCTCTAGTATTAAAGTTAAACATAAATGTAATCTTATTATATTGAGTAAAACTTTCGGTGATACTCCGAAATTTGCCTTAAAAACTCGATATAAATTTCTTTCATGATACCCTAGTTTCTTTGCAATATCTGTTACACTTTGTTCTTTTGGATTATCATATAATTTCTCTACGATTTCCATAAATGGCATTTCTTTTTGCACTTTTACTTTTTTGAATAGATACATCTTTAAATATTCTATTCTTTCATTTGTATTTTCTAACTCTAATATTCTGTCTATATTATCTTCTTTTTCTATGGCACTAAAGGCTATTTCATTATCCATAACTTTATCTGCTGCCACATTGAAAAGCAAATAAAATATGCTAGGCTTCAATCTAACTCCCATATAATCGATCTTTTTATCTAACTTGAAATCTTTCGTTCCCTTACTAAATCCTGCAAAGGAAATTGTATTACTCACAAAATCTATAACAATATCAATACAGGCATCTGGTAAAATATTATTGGATATTGTTTTATTTAATATTTTCTTTGATTTCATTGTCCAAATACACATACAATAATCTTCAAGTTCTTTTACATTATATTCTTTGTATTCTATATTTTCTCTAAATTCTTTGTTTAACAAATATGGTATTTGTTTTGGATAATACATACTGTGTTTCCCTTCCATTTTTTATTCTTGATTTGTTAGCCATATCATAAAATTTTTTATAGAGTTTTACATACCTTTTATAGAAACGATTGCTTAATAATATTTATTATTTTTATCACTTACATTTTTCTAGTCTTTCGATTGGTCTTTGAATGTCTTTAATTTTTTCAGTTGTCTATAATTTAAGTCTATCAATTATACTTACGACCTCATCATAGTCTGGTACCTTATCTTTTATCGTCATATAATTATTTTGAAAGTTTTTCAATTCTTCTCTTCCTGTTTTATTATCACTTTGTTTTATGTCTAAATCTGTTCCATAATCAAGTAATAATTGTAATGTCCTAGCAGCAGAATTATTTTCATAAAACCTAAGTGCGAGTAGTCCGTTTTGATTCATATAATTTTCTTGAAAATCACAATCTGCACCATACTCCAATAATAATTTTGTAGCACCATAATATCCACATTCTGTTGTATAGGTTAATGGCGTGTTTACTCCTGTTGGATTTTCAAAAATTTGAACGTCAGTTCTTGCACCGTTTTTTAACAATAGTTCTAACATTTTCCATTCTTCTTTTTTCTTATTGCTCTCTGGGTTATATTTTATAGCATAATATACTGATTTTGTATTTTCATTTGGATTCCAGCCATTTTTTAGGTATTCTTCTACTTTGTTATAGTCATTATCTCTAATAGCCACTAACTCTTTTCCTTCTTTTTTTATGAGCTCTTGATGTTGAACGTCATCATAATTCACAAATTCATTTATTATTTGATAATCTTTGAATCCTAACAAAATAGTTAAAACCAATAGAATTACGAATATTTTTTTATATTTCTTTTTCTTAAATCCTATAACACCAAATATAATTGTTAGTACTACGGATATTAAAATAATCACATTAAAAATTATAAACAATATACCTAAGAATCCAACGATAGGTATTGCAATTAATCCCCCCATATATTACCTCTACAAATTACGATTTATTTCTTTTTTATATATCATAAATTCAAGCAATAATCAACTAATTGTCTCTCTCTATTTCTTTGACAGTAGCATAAAAAAGCAATACCAAAAATAAAAATAGTAAATCTTTTGATTTACTATTTTTTATTTTCGATAGCGTTTATAGACTAAATCGGATAAATCCTTTTTTTCAATATGGGTTATTCCCTCTTCTGTAATATCTCCAGTTGGTAGTGTTAATGTTAGATTGGTTCGATATACCTTATTTCTCATATAGATAGCAAGGTCGAAAGCAAGGTCAAATTGCACTTCTTCGGTTTTCGTGTCAATTTTCTTTAAGATCGTTCCATTATGGGTTAGGTCCCCTTCTTCTTTGGCTTGGTAAGTTCCAAGATTTAAGTTACTCACACGAAACCTGATTACACCGCCTTGGTTCCCTATCTCTAAATTTTGAGGCTCAGTTTTACTCGATGCTTGAAATGTTAATTTGTCTATAAATTGATATTGTTCGTCATAGACAAATCTTCTTCCTTCTGTACTGTTTGGCATATATGCTTGCACCGTTCCTTTTTGAGGTGCTTTTGTTACTTGTAAATTCTCGATGGCTACTTTTTGAATGGTTTGGTCTTTACCGTGTTCTTCATCTTTTTTTATTTTGAGGTAAATATCATTATTTTGATGGATGATTAAATTGCTCCACCATTCCTCTCCTTCTTGTGCCTCTTGTTCAATTCCTTCGGCTGTACTGATGACACTCATTTCGGAAAGATAAAATGGCATATTTTTTTCGCCTTCTACTTGGTATTTTAGCATAATTCCAATGATAACAATGAAAATAATAGCTAATACACCAATCAAAATCCATGCTTTTAAGGCTTGGATATTTTCTTTTTTACTCCCTCTCTTCAAGTTTTTTCCCCTTTCGTTCTTTTTTGGTCTGGCGTAGTTCTTTGAAAAATTGCTTGAGCAGTGCCTCACATTCTGCTTCCAAGACCCCTGTTTCAACTTCCACTTGATGGTTAAATTTATAGTCTTGTAATAGATTGAGAACTGAGCCACATGCTCCTGTTTTCGCATCCATCGTTCCAATGTATACTTTTTGGATACGAGATTGAATCATAGCCCCTGCGCACATACTGCATGGCTCTAATGTCACGTACATTTCGCAATCAAGCAAACGCCAAGTTTCTAGCTTTTTACTTGCTTTTTGAATCGCAAGAATTTCAGCATGTTTCGTCGTGTCTTTGCCTGTCTCTTTACGATTATATGCACGTGCTACAATTTTATTATCTTTTACGATAACTGCTCCTACTGGCACTTCTCCAATGCTATATGCTTTTTGTGCTTCTTTGATAGCTTGCCACATAAATTTCTCTTGCATAAATTTCCTCTTTTATTTTTCTATTTTCTTTTCTTTGAAAAATTTCACTTTTTGTGCTATACTATTCCTGATTTGTGTGCAGAAAGGAGATTGGGACGATGAGAAATGCACCTCTCCACGAAAAACTTGCCTTTATTGGCTTGCTTTTTTTTGGACTGGCTGTCTTGCAAAACCAGTGCTTCCAAATTGGAGGCGACACTTTCATGCTATTTGCCAGTAACCTGTTTGCGTGGATTAGTATTGCACTGCTTGCTTTCTATCTGATTACGGAATTGCGTTTGCATATCCGTCGGAAACGTCGGCGTATGTACTAATCCGCTTCGTTCCTACTCACACGCCAAAGATTGCATCAATTTACGCCACTAAGTTAATACGCACACATCGCAATGTTTGGTTAGTACGGGAGGTTTCCTCTCGGAACCGTTATCTCCGCAAAGAAGGACGTGGATTGGTCCTTCTTTTTTTATTTTTGGTGTGCCTAGGCGGACTCGAACCACCATCGGTCGCTTAGGAGGCGACTGCTCTATCCTGCTGAGCTATAAGCACATA
>CANSOY010000027.1 GCA_947648765.1 uncultured Clostridium sp. | reverse complement strand
ATAACAAAGAAAATGTAGTAGTAAGTACAAATACATTAGAGGTAACAAGAGATACGGTAAACCCAAGTATAAACAATATAACAATAGCAACAGTAAAAACAAGAGGAGAAGAGGGTTACTATAGTGAAGGTGTAAAAATCCAAATGAATGGATATACAGAAGATACATCCTTGAAAAAAATAGTTTATATAGTAACAGGAACAGCAACAGGAAGTGGAAAAGTAGGAAATACAAATGTAACAACAGGAAGTGTAAATACAGGAGAAGTAAATATTGGACCAAATGATACGTTTGATATAACAGCAGATGGAACATGGAATGTAACAGCGAAAGTCTATGATAGGTCAGGAAGAACGACAGCACAAAGTAATACACTAACATTTGTACGAGATACAGTAGCACCTACAATAACAAGTTTTACGAACTTAAATGCAGGAATAACGAAGGTGGATACAAAGGTAGTGAATAATGATTTTGGAGTAAGTGGACAAGCAACAGGAGGAGGATATACATATTATTTAGGAACAACAAGCAAATCAGTTCAAACAGGAAATACATACCAATATACAGGACTGACAGAAAAAACAGCATATACCTTCAAAGTAATAGCAAAAGATAAAGCAGGAAATACTAGTGAAAAAACATTAGGATTAACAACAAAATCAATTATAACAGATTTTGCATATACAGGAAGTGCACAAACCTATACAGTTCCACAACCAGGAAAATATAAACTAGAAGTTTGGGGAGCTCAGGGTGGTAGAGGGAGTACTTCTGGTTCGAACTATTTTGGCGGTAATGGAGGTTATAGTGTAGGTTCAATTGGTTTCGAAGAAACTACAACTTTGTTTGTTGCTGTTGGAGGAAAGGGTGGAGATTGTAATGGTGCTTACGTGGGCAGTGGTGGATATAATGGCGGAGGTACAAGCGAATCGACAGGTGTCAGTTTTGGGTCCGGAGGCGGAGGTGGAGGGACAGATATTAGAATTGGTGAAGACAGTCTTTATGCTAGAGTCATTGTCGCTGGAGGTGGGGGTGGAGGCGGTACCTACAACATAAACCGGACAATCTGCCACTGGAGGGTTGGGCGGCGGACCCAGCGCCGGACGCGGTGCCGCGAACAGTACTCCCCCGGGGCCGGGGGGCGGCGCTACGGGGGCGGCATGTTTTGGACGTGGTGCTAGTGCGAGAGGGGGTGGGCGTGCTGGCGGAGCTGGTGGAGGTGGAGGCTGGTATGGAGGAACAGCATCTGCAAATGGGAGCAACTCGCACACTGGAGGTGGGGGAGGAGGATCTGGCTACGTATACACTAGTTTAACTGCGAATCAGTATCCTTCTGGTTGTTTACTAAATCCGTCATTTTATTTAACAGATGCTTCGACTACACCAAATTTGAACACTGGAAACGGAAAAGCAAAAATTACTCTAGTCAAATAAATCTAGAAAGGCTTTATCTTCGGATAAGGCTTTTCTTTTTGCTGTTTTACTTGCTTTCTTCTCTTCTTTCCTTTTCACTTTCTTTCTTTTTCCAATTTTTATACTGACCTCTCAGTCTAATAACTTTTTCTTGCAAATATGGTATAAATATACTCGAAAGAAAATAGAAAAAGAAAAAAAGGACAGGATAAGGAGAACAAAAGAATGAGTGAAAGATTGTATGAAACATTAGAAATAACAGACTTGAAAGATATGCTTGCCAAAAGTGGGAAATTGTATCAATCTTGTACCGCATACAAGATAAAAAAAGAAGATGGCACATATTTTGAATTAACCCATGGAGAAGTACGAGATATGGTAAACGCCCTAGGCACTGCTTTGTTAGATATGGGGCTTGGTGGCAAACGTATTGCTGTCATCGGAGAAAATCGTTATGAATGGGAGATTGCATACCTAGCCATCGTATGTGGAACTGGTGTAGTTGTTCCATTAGATAAATCCTTACCAGAAAATGAACTAGAGGCTTTGATTGAGCGTTCCGAAGTAGAGGCTATCTTCTATACCGCTAAGTATGAAGAAGCACTAAGCCGTATCAAATACAGCCATAGCAACCAATTAAAGCACCTTATCTCGATGGATACGGTAGAACATCGAGAAGGGATTTATTCAGAAAGAGAACTCATTGATGCAGGAAAAGTGTTAATGGAAGCAGGCAATCGAGAATTCTTAGATGCCAAAATTGATGCTGAGAAAATGAGCATTATGCTCTTTACTTCTGGCACGACCTCAAGTTCCAAAGTAGTTGCACTATCCCACAAAAATATTTGTGCGAATTTAATGGATATTGGAAGTGTCTTAGATGTTAATTCAAGTGATACACTTCTCTCCATTTTACCAATCCACCACGTGTTTGAATGTACCGTAGGTTTTCTCTTCTCCTTATATAAAGGAGCAAGAACGGTATTTTGTGATGGACTACGCCACGTGGTAGACAATTTGCGAGAATACCAAGTAACGGTTATGGCATGTGTCCCAGGCATTTATGAACGTATCTTTGGTATGATCCGAAAAAGTTTAGAAAAACAGGGAAAACTAGAGGAAATTCTAGCAAAAGAGGAAGCATACCGCAATTGTAGTATGGAAGAGCGAAAACAAGCCTTTCCAGAAATTCACGAAATGCTAGGTGGGAAGATTAAGTTGTTCATTAGTGGAGCTGCCTCCTTAGACCGAAACATAGAAGAAAGATACCGCTTGCTTGGACTGAACCTAGTACAAGGCTACGGACTAACCGAAACCTCGCCTGTGGTAGCAGTTGGAACAAACAAAGAAAGCCGCGTAGGCTCCATTGGGAAAACCGTACCAAGTGTAGAAGCCAAATTAGTGGATGCAAACGAAGAAGGGATTGGCGAATTAGTGGTAAGAGGACCAAGCATTGCACTTGGATATTATGGGGACGAGGTCAATACCAAAGAGGCTTTTCGTGATGGGTGGTTCTACACAGGAGATTTAGCAAAAATAGACGAAGACGGATATATCTACATTTGTGGTAGAAAAAAATCTGTTATCGTTCTCAAAAATGGAAAAAACATTTTCCCAGAAGAAATGGAAAACTTAGTCAATAAAATTGAAGGCGTGAAAGAGTCTTTTATCTTTGGAAAACAATTAACAGACGACAAAGAAAACATCAAAATCCAAGTCCAAATTGTGTATGACCCAGAAGTGGTACAAAACGCATACAAGGTAGAAACCGAAGAAGAAATCTATACCGCGTTGCTAGAAAAAATTAAAGAGATTAACCGACAAATGCCAAAATACAAGGCAATTCGAGGACTACTTCTCACCACAGAACCACTCATCAAAACTACTACAAATAAAATAAAAAGGCAGGCAAATTTAGATGCAATTAGCAAAATTTCTAGGTAGAAAAAGTATCTATTATCCAGAAATCGACTCAACCCAAAATGAAATTTGGAGAAGAGTGGAACAAGGCACGATTGAAAATGGATTAGTCATTTCAGCAGGAAGGCAAACACGGAGGAAAAGGAACCCACGGCAGGGTCTGGTATACCGAAGACGAGCGGAGATATCGCGATCTCTTTCTATATCGAAACAAATTGCAAAGCCTCAGCGTTAGAGGGACTAACCAGAGAAATTGCGGAAATCTTGGTAGAAATTCTGTGGGAGAAATACCAAATAAAACTAGCCATAAAGCCTCCCAATGATATCGTATACAACGGCAAGAAAATCGGAGGAATTTTAACCGAAAGTAAAGTGCAAGCCGAGATGGTCAAATGTCTGGTTATTGGAATTGGAATGAACACAAAGAAAATGCACTTTAACAGCAAAATCCAGGAAATTGCAACATCCATCCAAAAAGAATTTGGCATTACGGTAGACAATGATGCTATTCTAACCGAATTTTATCGCCAATTTGAAACCAAAATTGAAAGGAGAATACACAGATGAAAATCGCTTTTCTATTCCCAGGACAAGGCTCGCAAAACATTGGTATGGGAAAAGAGTTATATGACCAATATCCAGAAGTACAAAACATATATCACCACATAGAAGAAATCACAGGAATGCCAATTCAGGCACTTTCCTTTACCGGACCAGAAGAAGAACTAAATACTACACAAAATACACAAGTTGCGGTATTAACCGAAAGTCTAGCCATTTTAGAAGTCCTAAAAAAACATAACATTACCGCAGAATATTCCGCAGGCTTAAGCCTAGGCGAATATACCGCACTCATCGAAGATGGTGTGTTTTCGTGGAAAGATGGCATCCGCTTGGTTCAAAAAAGAGGCGAGATTATGCAAAACCAAACACCAGAAGGCAACTGGAAAATGCTTGCTATCCTTGGAATGAACGAGGAGCAAGTACAAGAAGTGTGCCAAAAGGTAACAGACGGTTTTGTACGACCAGCCAACTTTAATACCATTGGACAAATTGTGGTATCCGGCGAAGAAGAAGCCGTTTTGCAAGCAGGAGAAATTGCCAAAGAAATGGGAGCCAAAAAGGTAACCGTTCTCAAAACAGCAGGACCATTCCATACCGAAAAATTGCAACTTTGCTCCGAAAGTTTGCGAAAAGAATTGGAAAAAACAAAAATCCATACAAAGAATAGCAAAGTAGTGAAAAACCTAGATGGAAAGCCATATACCGAAAAGGACGATGTGGTAGACATGTTAGCCAAACACATTATGAACCCAGTCCGTTTTACCAAGTGCTTGCAAACCATGTATGACAACGGAGTAGACACTTTTATTGAAATTGGACCAGGTAAAACTTTGAGCGGATTTGTCAAAAGAATGGGATTTGAACCCCCAGTTAATATTTTCCATATCAATGATGTGGCTTCTTTAGAAGCCGTAATCGAGGAGGTAACGAAACATGAGTAAAGTAGCATTTGTAACTGGTGCAACCAGAGGAATTGGAAAGCAAATAGCCATTACACTTGCCAAAGATGGTTATGATATCGCAGTTAATTATCGCACAGCAAATGAAGAATTAGAGGCAGTCAAAAAAGAAATTGAAGCCTGCCAAGTAGCCTGTCTTCCCGTACAAGGAGATGTATCCAAATTTGAAGATACCGAAAAAATGGCAAAAGAAATTATCGATACTTGGGGAAGAATTGATGTCTTAGTCAATAACGCAGGAATTACAAGAGATACGCTCCTTATGCGTATGAAACAAGAAGATTTTGTAGATGTTATGCAAGTCAATCTAGTAGGAACCTTCCAAGTAACCAAGCACGTTATTCCATATATGATGAAACAACGAGAAGGCAGAATTATTAACATTTCCTCTGTTGTTGGGGTTAGCGGAAACGCAGGACAAACCAATTACAGTGCTTCTAAAGCAGGTATCATTGGATTCACTAAAAGCCTTGCCAAAGAAGTAGCCAGTCGTAACATTTTAGTTAATGCCGTTGCACCTGGTATGATAGCAACCAAAATGACAGAAGTGTTAAAAGACGAAGTCAAAGAAGAAATTGCCAAAGCCATTCCAGTCAAAAGAATTGGAACTGCCGAAGATGTAGCCAATGTCGTATCTTTCTTGGCATCGGAAAAAAGTTCGTATATCACAGGGCAAGTCATCCACGTAGATGGCGGAATGTTAATGTAAAGGAGAAGAAACATGGAAAGAAGAGTTGTTATAACAGGACTTGGAGCCATTACTCCAATCGGAAAAAATGTTGCAGAAACCTGGAAAGGAATCGAGAATAAAACTTGTGGAATTAACGAAATTAGCCTTTTTGATGCTTCTACCTTCAAAACCAAATTTGATGCAGAAGTAAAAGACTATGACCCACTTGTATATTTTGAACCAAAAGAAGCAAAGCGTTTTGACCGTTCTTCTCAATTTGCAATCATTGCAGCAAGAGAAGCCATGCAAGATAGCGGAATTACCACAGAAAATACAAATTTGGAACGAGTTGGTGTATTTGTAAGTTCTGGAATTGGTGGACTTCGTACTATCCAAGAACAATGCGAAGTAAATGCAAACAAAGGACACAATCGCGTTTCTCCCATGTTTATTCCTATGACCATTGCGAATATGCCAGCTGGTAACATTGCCATTGAATTTGGACTAAAAGGAGAGTCAATCTCCATTGTTACAGCGTGTGCATCTTCGACTCATGCCATTGGAGAAGCCTACAAAACCATCCAACTTGGTGGAGAAGATGTTGTCTTAGCAGGCGGAACAGAAGCAGCCATTTGTAGTGTGGGAATTGCTGGATTTGAAAATATGAAAGCATTAACCCATGCGGAAACCAAAGAAAGAGCAAGTATTCCATTTGACGCAGAAAGAAGCGGATTTGTCATGGGAGAAGGCGCTGGTATTTTAGTCCTAGAAGAATTGGAACATGCGCAAAAGCGTGGTGCTAAAATCTATGGCGAAGTGACTGGATTTGGTTCTACTACGGACGCCTACCATATTACTTCGCCATGTCCAGACGGAGAATGTGGTGCCAAGGCCATGATAAGGGCCATGGAAGACGCCAAGATAAAACCAGAAGAAGTGCAATACATCAACGCACATGGTACATCCACTCACTTAAACGACTTAACCGAAACGATGGCAATCAAAACAGCCTTTGGAGAAGCCAGCAAAAAAGTAATGGTAAGTTCGACCAAAGGAAATGTAGGACATTTATTAGGAGCAGCAGGAGCAGTCGAAGCAGTTATTTGTGTGAAAGCAATCGAAAACCAAGAAGTACCACCAACCATAGGTTACCAAGTGCCAGACCCAGAATGTGATTTAGATATTGTACCAAATGAGGTGCGAAAAGCAGAACTCAATATTGTCATGTCCAATTCATTAGGATTTGGTGGACACAATGCTTGTATTGTAATGAAGAAAATGTAAGCGGAGGAAAGAAACATGGAATATGAAAAAATTAAACAGTTGATGGAGGATTTTGGTAATTCCAAACTTTCTAAAATTGAAATCGATTTCCCAGATGGAACCAAAATCAATATGAAAAAAGAAGAAGTAGCAGAAAAGGTAGTGGTAGCAAGCACACCAGTTGTAACTGAGCAAGCACCCGTTATCCCAGAAATCGCCAAAGAAGAAAAAACAGGAAAAATTGTAAAATCCCCAATGGTAGGAACCTTCTATTTGAAACCATCGCCAACAGCAGCGCCATTTGTAGAGGTAGGAAAAAATGTGAAAACAGGGGATACCTTGTGTATTATTGAAGCCATGAAACTCATGAATGAGATTGAGGCTGAATATGATGGAAAAATTGCAAAAATCCTAGTCAAAGATGGAGAACCAGTCGAATATGGAACACCAATCTTTGAAATGGAATAGGAAGGGAAAAAGATGTTAAACAAAGAAGAAATTAAAAAAATTATTCCACAAAGAGAGCCATTTCTCATGATTGATGAAGTGGAAGCATACGTACCAGGCGAAAGTGCCACTGCCTACAAAAATGTAGATGAAAGTGAGTGGTATTTTCAAGGGCATTTTCCAGGAAATCCAATTATGCCAGGTGTATTAATTACCGAAGCATTAGCTCAAACAGGTGCAGTGGCAATTCTATCCCTTCCAGAAAACCAAGGAAAAAATGCGCTATTCGGTGGAATTGATAAACTCAAATTCAAAAAAATGGTTGTACCAGGAGAACGCTTAAAATTAGAAGTGAAAATTATTAAGAAAAAAGGACCGATTGGCGTTGGAGAAGGAATTGCCACAGTCGATGGCAAACTTGCCGCCAAAGGAGAATTTACTTTTGCTGTTGTGTAGAAAGGAGAAAAATGCTCATGAATAAGATTTTAATTGCCAATCGTGGCGAGATAGCGGTCCGCATTATTCGTGCGTGCAAGGAAATGAACCTAAAAACGGTTGCTGTTTATTCAGAAGCAGACAAAGACGCGTTACATACGAAATTAGCAGACGAAGCGGTTTGTATTGGACCTGCAGGTTCCAAGCAAAGTTATTTGAATATGAAGAATATCATAGAAGCAGCCAGTATCACAGGGGCAGATGCTATCCACCCAGGCTTTGGCTTTTTATCCGAAAATGCGAATTTTGCCCAAATTTGTGAAGAGTCTGGGATTAAATTTATTGGACCAAAATCCAGTGTGATTGATTTACTTGGCAATAAAGCACATAGTAAAGAAATGATGAAAAAAGAAGGCGTGCCAGTTATTCCGGGTTCCGATGGTAGTATCAAAACCATGCAAGAAGCACTTCGTGTTTGCGATAAAATTGGTTATCCTGTTTTATTAAAAGCAGCAGCAGGCGGTGGCGGAAAAGGAATTCGCCAAGTCAATTCCCAAGCAGAATTAGAGCCAAACTATAACATTGTCAAACAAGAAGCCAAAAGTTCCTTCAATGATGACGAAATCTATATCGAGAAATTTATCCAAAAACCACGCCATGTTGAAATTCAAATCCTAGCAGACGAACACGGAAATGTTATTCATTTAGGCGAAAGAGATTGCTCCATCCAAAGAAACCACCAAAAAATGATTGAAGAAACACCATCTACCATTGTAGACGACAAACTCCGCAATAAAATGGGAGTAGCTGCTGTAAAAGCAGCAAAAGCAGCAGGATATACCAGTTGTGGAACCGTTGAATTTTTAGTAGACGATAACCGAGATTTCTACTTTATGGAAATGAATACCAGAATTCAAGTAGAACACCCGATTACCGAAATGCGAACTGGAATTGACTTAGTCAAAGAGCAAATTCGTATTGCAGCAGGGGAAGAACTTAAGTGGAAACAAAAAGAAATTACATGGAAAGGTCATGCGTTAGAATGTCGTATCAATGCAGAAAATCCAAGTAAAAATTTTATGCCATCACCAGGTACCATTCAAGAAATGAATTTACCAGGCGGAAATGGAATTCGTATTGATACAGCTATTTACAGCGGATATACCATCCCTCCATACTATGACTCTATGATAGCCAAAATCATTACCTATGGCGTTAATCGTAATGAAGCCATTAGCAAAATGAAACGAGCCTTAGAAGAATTAGTCATTGACGGAGTAGAAACCAATCGCGACTTTTTATTTGATATCATCCGCAATCCAAACTTTATTCGCGGAAATTTTGACACTTCCTTTGTTGAAAAGGAAATGCAAAAGGAGAAAAATTAGATGATTGTAGATAAAATAAAAAAAAGAGAAACCAAAAATCTGAAAGCCAAAAAATCTACCATAGATATTCCCATTGGGAAATGGATAAAATGCGAGGCGTGCAAAGAAATTTTGTATCGCGAAAGTGTGCGTGAGAACTTAAACATTTGCCCAAATTGTGGACACTATTTCCGTATGCACGTTGGAAAAAGACTAGAACTTATGATAGACGAAGGAACGTATCAAAGGTTTGACTGGAAACTTGAAACAACCAATCCACTTGAATTAGAAGATTATCCAAAAAAATTAAATCTTTTGCGAGAAAAAACAGGCTTAGAAGAAGCGGTTGCCTGTGGTACTGGAAAAATCCACGGAGAAGAAGTGGTCATTTGTATCATGGATAGTGGATTTTTAATGGGAAGTATGGGGGCTGTTGTAGGAGAAAAGATTACTAGAAGTATCGAAGAAGCCATTAAGCGCAAACTCCCACTTGTCCTATTTTCCGTATCTGGTGGAGCCCGTATGCAAGAAGGTATCATTTCCTTAATGCAAATGGCAAAAACAACAGCCGCATTAACCAAGTTAGACGAAGCCGGATTGTTATATATATCCGTCCTAACAGACCCAACTTATGGTGGTGTAACTGCCTCTTTTGCTAGTCTTGGAGATATTATCTTAGCAGAACCAGGAGCCATGATTGGATTTGCAGGACAAAGAGTGATTGAACAAACCATTGGCGAAAAATTGCCAGACGGCTTTCAAACAGCAGAGTTTCTATTAGAACATGGCTTTATCGATAAAATTGTAGAGCGAAAAGACTTAAAAGATACGATTGCAAAACTGGTGAAAATGCACAAAGGAGGAAAGTAAAATGGAGAAGATTACCGCATGGCAACGTGTTGAAATTGCCAGAAGTCCGAAAAGAAAAACGGCTTTGACCTACATTGACGCCATATTCGACGATTTTATTGAACTTCATGGAGATCGCCTTTACCGCGACGATAAAGCAATGGTCTGTGGGATTGCTACCTTGGCTGGAAAAAGTGTTACCATTATTGCAGAACAAAAGGGAAGAACGACAAAAGAAAATATGGAACGAAACTTTGGTATGCCAAACCCAGAAAGTTACCGTAAGGCAATTCGCTTGATGAAGCAGGCCGAGAAATTCCATCGCCCAGTCATCACCTTGATTGATACCAAAGGCGCCTATCCAGGAATTGGAGCAGAGGAAAGAGGTCAAGGCGAAGCCATTGCAAGGTCTATGTTTGAAATGGCAAGGCTCAAAGTACCAATTCTAGCCCTTGTAATCGGGGAAGGTTCTTCTGGAGGTGCGCTAGCCATTGGGGTTGCCAACCAAGTATGGATGATGGAAAATGCCGTATATTCCATTCTTTCCCCAGAAGGATATAGCAGTATCTTATGGAAAGACCCAAGTAGGTTTGAAGAAGCTGCGGAAAAAATGAAATTAACAGCCAAAGACTTGAAAGATTTACATATCATCGATAAAATAATCAAAGAACCATTGGAAATGGATGACGATATATTCCAAGAAATCGCAACCAATCTCAAAAAAGAAATCCAAAAAGAACTAACCAAACTTGGAAAAATGAGTGCAGAAGAATTGGTAGAAGACCGTCAAAAAAAATTCCGCAGAATATGTGAAATTGAGGAGGAAAACAATGTTGTTAAAAAATAAAAAGATTTTAATTATGGGAATTCGCAACAAATGGAGTATTGCTTATGGAATTGCAAAATCTGCTTATGAAAATGGAGCAGAACTGCTTTTTACGTATATGGGAGAAGATAACAAAGATAAAATAGAAGAACTTATCTCCGAATTCAAAGGAAGTAAGGCATATTGCTTAAATGGTGCGTCAGAAGACGAATTGGTACGTCAAACCTTTACCAAGATAAAAGAAGAAAATGGCAAGGTAGATGGTATTGTACATGCGATTGCTCACGCCAATACCGAAGATTTACATCAAGATTTCATCTATACGAGCAAAGAGGGGTATAGCCACGCAGTAGATGTAAGTTCCTATTCCTTTGTATTAACCGCAAGAATTGCAAAAGAATTAGATTTCTTAAATGAAAATGCAAATTTAGTAACCCTTACCTACCATGGGTCAACTAAAGTACTAGATGGATACAATGTCATGGGGGTTGCAAAAGCAGCACTTGAAGCAAGTGTCCGCTATTTAGCTGAAAACCTAGGAAAAGAAGGAAAACGTGTCAATGCCATTTCAGCAGGACCAATCAAAACCCTATCGGCTAAGGGAATTAAAGATTTCTCAAGCATTTTAACGATTGTAGAAGAAAAAGCACCACTTCATCGCAATGTAACGACAACACAAGTAGGAAATGTAGCCACATTTCTTCTCAGTGATATGTCGGATGCCATTACCGGTCAAGTAATCTACGCAGACAGCGGATATAATATTATGGGTGTATAACCAGAAAGGAAGAAAATGAAAATGACAGAACAAGAAGTTTTTGAAAAATTAAAAGAAATTATTATCGAGCAATTAGGAGTAGAAGATGAGGTAGCCATTACAATGGAGGCAACTTTTGTCGACGATTTATCTGCTGACTCTTTAGATATTGTAGAACTCATTATGAGCCTAGAAGAAAAATTTGAATTAGAAATTCCAGACGAAGACGCAGAAAAGATTGTTACGGTTGGAGATGTTGTAAAATACATTGTAGAACATAAAAACTAAGAGAAAGAGTCATACTTTTGTATGGCTCTTTTCTGTACGGCAATGGTTGAAAAAGAAATCGCTTATTGATACAATACAAACAAAGGAAGAGGTGCGAGGATGAAAATTCAAGGAGTCAATCTAGGAGAACAAGAGGTAGAATATCGATTATTGTCAGAATATCCATTTTTTAAGGGAAAAGAACAAGAAGTCGTAAAGAAATTAGAGCAACTGTATTTGAACTTACAAGAAGAAAGCAAAAAAACAGAGGTAAAACCATTCCCACAAAAAGACGGCAAAGTGGAAATTGTGCCAGGAATGCTAAATCATAGATGTACCAAGTCTTTAGAATGTTTGCGAACATTAGCACAATATGGAATATTGGCAAGCGAGTGGTTTGGACAAATTGAAAGTGAAAGAGAAGGGGTATTTTGTGCTTTTATCGACCGCATACATGAAGAGGAGCAAGGAGATGAAAGAAGACAAAATAGAGCCAATAGCCTCAATCGTCAAAGGTTGAAATCTGCCAGAAGTGATATCCTTTTGTTTTTGGACGATACTAATCCAGTTATGCAACAATTATTGCACCTAGACTATTTTGAATATGAAAAAGTGAAACAAGAAACACCAGAAAAACTTTCGGAACTGTATTCACCAGAAGAAAGAGAAATATTGGATACCATCATTGAACCATTTTCGCCAGGTGGCAAAACCTATCACACAAAAGATTTTTTACCGTATTGTGATTGGTCCGCTATTCCGGGCGGGATACCAGCAACACTGGTAAACGGCATTTGTACTAAAAATAAAATTTATGAGAAAGAATATTTAGACGAAGTATCCCAGCTATTTCCCAATGCGACCATTTTCAATGGAGATTTAGAAATATTGGTAATACCGAAAAGAGAAAAAAGCACACAAGAATTGGGAAAAGAAACATTAGAAGAGCAAGAGGATACAAGACTATTGGACGAGATTGAACAAGCACAAACAAGGCTAGAAAAGGGAGAAAATGAGCACAGAGGAAATGAATAAAACAGAAATTGCAACGAAAATACAGCAAGCAGGAGGTAGGCTATACCTAGTAGGTGGAGCCCTTCGAGATACTATGCTAGGAAAAGAAAGCCATGACGAGGACTATTGTGTAACAGGCTTAACACCAGAAGAATTTCAAGGGCTTTTTCCAGAGGCAAGAGTACAAGGGAAATCTTTTGCTGTTTTTGTGTTAGAAAATGTAGAATTTGCAATGGCTAGAACGGAAACCAAAGTAGGGAAAGGACATAAGGAATTTGTCATCCAAACCAATCAAGGAATTACGATTGAGCAAGACCTAGCACGAAGAGATATTACCATCAATAGTATGGCAAAAGATGTGCTAACGGGAGAAATCATAGATCCATTTGGCGGACAAAAAGACTTACAAAATCACATCGTACGAGCAACTACAGAGCATTTTAACGAAGACCCTTTGCGTGTCTATCGTGTGGCAAGATTAGCAGCAAAACTTGGGTTTGCGGTAGAAGATAAAACTATCCAACGAATGAAAGACTTAAAAGAAGAATTAGAAACTTTGCCAAAAGAAAGAGTGTTAGTAGAGTTAGAAAAGGCTTTCTTAACCGAAAAGCCCTCTATCTTTTTTGAGGTACTAAAAAAAGCAGAGGTACTGGAGGTACATTTCCCAGAAATTCAGCAGTTAATAGGTGTAGAACAACCTGCTGTGTATCACCCAGAAGGAGATGCTTTTCAACATACCATGCTAGTATTAACTAAAGCCACAGAACTTACCAAAGGCTGGAAAGAAAAGCACAAGGTGCAAATTCGTTTTGCAGCACTCGTTCATGACTTGGGGAAAGGGCTAACACCAAAAGAAGAATATCCCCACCATTATGGACACGAGGAAAGAGGTGTTGCCTTGGTTGAACAATTAGGGCATAGATTAGGAATACCAAATCATTGGATGAAATGCGGAAAAATAGCAGCAAAGGAACATATGGTAGCAGGCAAATTTGCAGAAATGAAAGCCAATACCAAAGTGAGTTTTATCGAGCGAATTGCAAAAACAACGCTGGGGTTAGATGGACTAGAAATCATTGCTGTTTGCGATCGTATGGGAAGTAGCCAAAAAGGAGTAGAAAACATTGCTTTTGCAGAAATCGGGAAAAAATGCTTGCAAGAAATCAATGGAGAATGGGTCAAAGAAAAGTACGGAATAACCGACGGAATTGCCTTGAAAAGTAGACTACATGAGGAAAGAGTAAAATGGATGAAACAGCAATAAAAGTAAGAAAAAATGAGTTGCGAGAAAACAGAAAATATGGTAAAATTTAGATTAGAAAGTTTTTATGGGGGAATGAAATATGTTCAAAGCAATTTTGGTATTTATCAAAGCACACGCAGTAGCAACCGCAGTAACAACAGTAGCCGTTGTGGGAACAGCAGTGGCAACACCAATCGCTGTTAGCAACTATATGTTAGACCAGAATGTAAAACAAAATTTAGGAATGCTTGCACCAGCAACTACTCCTACGCAAGCAAAGCCAGTCGAAGAAGGTGCAGAAACACCAAGTGAAGAAGTAGAGGAACCAGCCGAAGAGGCACCAGTGGAAATGATTAAATCGGACGAGCCAGTAACATTTCGCATTGAAAGAAAAGAAAAGGTAGAATATTTTCCAGATGGAACGCTAAAAGAACAATCGGTAACGTTCCAAATTGTACCAAGTTATAACAAAGATTACTCAAAATGGACGAAGAAAGAAAAAGAAGCGTATCAAAAAATGATGGAAGAAGCAGCAAAATTAGGAGAAGAAGAATACCAAAAAAATGTCCAAGAAGATGAGCAAGCCTTACGAGATGCAGAAGCCAACATTGAAAAGATTATGAATTCATATAGTAAGGATTATTCGTTTACCATCTTATCGGCAAATGGAACTTTGTCAATGGAAACCTGGAAATATAATACAGAAACCAAAAAATACTCTGGACAAGAATGGGAGTATGAGGGACGTGTTAAGGCAGATGGTTTTGGAATTTCAGCAGCAGAGTTCAAACGAGTGGTATATCCCTCCATCAAACAAGACATTGGAAATTATGTAACAAACCGTGTGAAGAGTTATGGCGATGGAACAATGCCAGAAGAATTGAAAAAAGAATATGAAGAAGAACAACAGAAAATGTATGCAAAATTGGAGGAGTTAGCGGGTCTTTCCAATTAGCTGAAATGAGGAAGAGAAAATGGGCAAAAAGATATTAACGTGGATTGAAACGCATTGGATTGCGACTACAGTTATGACAATGGCGATTGTAGGGGCAATCGTTATGACACCAATCTTAACGAGCAGATGGATTTTAGATGGTAAAGTAAAACAATATCAAAACCTATTAAAAACAGAAGAAAGTGCAGAAGAAACAACGCAAAAGGAACAATTTGAAATTGAAATCATGGAAAATCCAGAAGAATATAAAATTGTGACAAAATATAAGAAACCAATGAAAAATTGGACAAAATCCGAAAAAACGGAATTCTTAGAAAAAGTAGAAGAATTACAACAGGCACAAGAAGGAGCCAGAAAAATCGAAAATTTTGTAAGAAGCGGATTAGAAGATAACCAAAATTCAGAAATCGAATAAAAAGAAAGGAAGCGGTATAAATGGGAAAACCAATCGGTATTATTGTTACCTTTATTGTTACAATCCTTTTTATCGTAACATTTATTAACATTGCAAACCAAAGTCAAAAATATACATTAACCTTGCCAGACATAGAAGCCATCCAAAGTGTGGTAATCTCCAAAAATATTGGGCAAAAGGATGAAATCGTAAAGGAAATTAAAGACGACGAGAATATCCAAAAAATCTTAAAAACCTTAAAGGGAACAGGAAGAAAGTCCAAAGAGGAAAGTGTGCAAGACGCACCAGTGAACGCCAAAAACGTCATTAAAGTGGATTTCAACCATGCGGAAGGTGGAACTTCTACTGTATTTGTATATGCGAGAATGCCAAAATACTATATTGAACAGCCATATAATGGAATTTACAAAATTTCTATCGAAGATTTTAACGCCATCGATAACTATGTAAGATAAGAAAAAAGGACAGTTTCAAAAGAACTGTCCTCTTTTGTATAAAAGTTGTAACCTTTTTTCAAAAAATGTTACTATGAAAATGAAGTTAACTGAAAAAATAGAAGGAGCGCTCAAGCAAATTGAAAAAAGAAGTATTAAAAGAATATTTAGTAAATGGTAGAGTAGATATCGACCAAATGCTAGAGGACTTTTATGGCTATTGCTACTTAATTGTACGAAATAGTGTTAGTATCGCAATCACAGAAGAAGATATCGAAGAGATTTTATCCGATATTTTTGTCGCCATTTGGAAGAATAGTACCTACTTGCCAGATACACTACCACTCAAGCCATATCTAGCAGGAATTGCGAAAAATATGGTGAAAAACAAGTATCGCAAAACAGAATTTAATGTTTCTTACACAGACTATGAAGAAACGCTGTTAGGAAGTTATTACATTGAAACGATGACAGAAGAAAAAGAGCAAGAACAAGCCATTTTGAAAGCATTACAGCAAATGAAGCCAGAGGAACGACAAATTTTTGTCCTTTTCTATTATGCGACAAAATCTACCCAAGAAATTGCTCAAAGTTTAGCAGTATCCATCAGTAAAGTAAAAACGACCTTACATCGCGTGCGTAAGAAACTCAAGAAAATTTTAGAAGATGGAGGTTATGGCTATGGAAGATAAACAAAGAAAAGAAAACATCCAAAACCAAATTCAACAAAAGATAGCCATAGCAAACATCAGAAAGGAGTTTGCTATGCAAAAGGAGAAAAACAAAAAGATAATCTACGGTATTTCTTCTGTTTGTGCTGTTTTCGTAATCGGGATTGGAATTTTGTTTGTACAACAAATGCCAACCAAAGGACAACAAAAACACAAAGACATTGTAGAACTAGGAAAAGGAATTCAAACTGAAGATTTATCAATCGAATGGAAGATAAACCAACTGGAAGAAAAAGAGAAAGCCCAAACAGCAGGAAATCAAAGAGCGGATATTACAACAAACACCTATCCACTCGAAAAATGGCCAGAAAAAAGCCAATTCCTAAAAGAAGTGCAATTCCCAGAAGGATATCGACAGACAGATTGTTATGCTTTCTTTACGAAACATCCAGACACCAAGGAATATACCATAGTCCATGACTATATTCTTCTTTACGAAAAAGGAGAGAACCAACAAATTCGTATTGCTTGTTCTGAACTAGGAGAACCAATTCGAGATTATGGGATTTCCAAAGGGGAAGAAAGTACGAAACTAGGAGAGCAAGAATTTAATATTTGCCAAAATGAAGGTAGATATTTTGTAACGTTTCAGCTAAATGGCTTGTATTGGGATATGGAAACAGTAGGTGTAACCGAAAAAGAACTCAAAGACCTTCTCCTTTCTTTTGTCGGCAATCGTGAGGAAACCATGAAAACAGCAATCGAAGAAGGAGAAGATATGACCAAAGAACCAATTAACATCACAGATGCGACTTCTTTCCCAGAATACTATGGAGGAAGATATGTAGATAAAAGTGGAAACCATGTGATACTTCTTTGCCCAAATAATGCAGAAAATCGAAAGGAAATTTGCAAGATACTTGGAATTACAGAAAGTAAGACAAAATTTCAAACAGCAACCTATTCATACAATTATTTACAAGAAGTACAAACGAAAATTAGTAACAAAATGGTAGCAAAAGAACTTCCTTTTGTCAGTACATCCGCTTTATTAGAAGATAAAAATAGAATACGAGTAACCGTGTATACAAGCAAAGAAAGCGATTTACAAAAGTTGAGAAAATTAGATACCAAAGGCGGAGCAATCCAAATCGAATACCAAGAAGGAGCGCAAGTAAAAACAGAATTATTACAAGAAAAAGAATAAAAAGATTAGAAATCGTTGATAACCCCCAAGTCAACGATTTCTTTTGCAATTTGAACCAAGATTAGATATAATGCAGGTAATTTCAATCAAGATTCAATGTTAGCAAGATACAATAAAATTGAGGTGAAAGTATGAAAATTCTAATTATAGAAGACGAATATAGCCTAGCAGATGCTATTTGCGAGATTTTGCAAAAAGAAAAATTTCTCGTAGAAATTGCAACAGACGGACAAGAAGGAGAAGACTTAGCTCTTACTAATGACTATGATTTAATTCTGTTAGATATTATGCTACCAAGCAAAAATGGTTTTGCTGTTTTACAAACTTTGCGTGAGGAAAAGCAAGATACACCAGTCATTATACTGACAGCAAAATCGGAAATTGGAGATAAACTAAAAGGGCTAGAAAATGGAGCAGACGACTACATTACAAAACCATTTCATATGAGTGAATTAGTGGCGAGAGTAAAAGTCGTTTTGAAACGAAACTGCCATATGGAAAATCCAAATTTACTAACTTTTGGAGATTTAACCTTAAACCGAACCACAGGCAAAATGCAAGCCAAACAAAAGGAAATTGCCATTAACGGAAAAGAATTAGAATTATTAGAAACCCTATTATTGAACCAAAAACAAATTGTAGGTCGAGAAAGATTAGCCAATAAAATATGGGGATACAACAGTGAAGCAGAATACAACAATGTAGAGGTATATGTTTCTTTTTTGCGAAAGAAATTAAAACTTATTGAGTCGAATGTGAAAATAAAAGCAGTACGAGGACTTGGATACCAGTTGGAGGTGGAAGCATGATACAAAAATTAAATCGTCGCATTTTCTTACTCATACTCATTACCCTAACCACCATTTTGTGGGGCATGATACTTCTTTTCGCCATTTTCAACTATAACAATACCATTCATACAGCCGTTCTTATGGTAGACCGTTTTACTGGTATGGAGAAAAGAAGAGGAATGGATCGATTAGAAGAGGAGCACCCTTTGCCGAAACTAGAAATTGATGGTGTCTACTGGTTCCAAATGGAAAACGGGAAAATGATAGCCAATGAGAAAACCGATAAAAACTTAGAAGAATATGCTCTGCAAGTAAGCCGAAGACGAAGTGAAACAGGCATAATTGGAAAATATATTTATCAAGTAAGACAAGGAAAAGGAAATACTGTAAACATTATGCTAATGGAAAATGAGGAAGCCATTTTTCGTGCTCGTATGATACTCATTTCCTCTGTTATTGTTGCAATTTGCTGTTTTGGTATTGTATATTTTTTGGCAAAGAAAGTGTCCAAAGTAATTGTAAAGCCAGTGGAAGATACATTTGAAAAACAAAAGCAGTTCATTTCAGACGCTTCCCATGAACTCAAAACGCCACTTGCGGTAATGGAAGCCAATATCGATGTATTAGCAGGAGAAATCGGAAACAATAAATGGATGGGATATATGCAAACAGAAATTGACAGTATGAACACACTCATTAACGATTTATTGTTACTTGCCAAAACCGAAAATATGAACCCAAAAGACGAATACCAAAAGTTCGATATATCCCAAGAAACGGAAATTATGGTATCTGTGTTTGAAAGTATGGCGTATGAAAGAAAAGTAATCTTAAAAAGCAACATTGAAAAAGGGATTTCCTTTTATGGAAATGCAGAAGATGTGCAACATATTCTTTCAACGTTATTAGACAATGCAATCCACCATACGAAAGAACAAGGTGAGGTGGAAGTAACTTTCGCTAGAGAGAAAAATGACCTTGTGTGGAAGGTACAAAACCAAGGAGAAGAGATACCAGAAGCGGAACGAGAGAAAATCTTTGAGCGTTTCTACCGAGTAGACAAAGCACGCAATCGAAAAGAAAAAAGATATGGCTTAGGATTAGCCATTGCAAAATCTACTGTCAAAAAATATGCAGGAAAGATTACCGTAGACTGTAAAGACGGAAAGACGATATTCCAAGTACAAATACCAGAAAAAGGATAACATAAACAGACAAATGGAAAACGACAACCATTTGTCTGTTTTTGCATATATTGGCAAGAGTGATAGTATGACTAGTAACAATAGTCGTACTAATTATTTTAGCGGGTATTACACTTAATGCGGTCATAGGCGAAAACGGAATAATTTTACAAGCAAAAGAAACCAAGAACCTAGTAACGAATGAAACAACCTATGATAATGCCCAACTAGCCCAACTGCAAAATGAGTTAAAGGACAACGGCTTGTATAGTGGAATAGGCATTATAC
>CANSOY010000026.1 GCA_947648765.1 uncultured Clostridium sp. | reverse complement strand
ATTACTGGTAGAGGAACTGTTGCTACAGGTAGAGTAGAAAGAGGAGTTGTAAAACTACAAGACGAAGTTGAAATCGTAGGTCTTGGAAAAGAAGCAAAAACAGTTGTTACTGGTGTAGAAATGTTCCGCAAATTACTAGACCAAGCAGAAGCAGGAGATAACATTGGTGTTCTTCTAAGAGGAATCCAAAGAGAAGACATCGAAAGAGGTCAAGTTCTTGCAAAACCTGGAACAATTAAACCACATACAAAATTCAAATCACAAGTATACGTTCTAACCAAAGAAGAAGGTGGAAGACATACTCCATTCTTTAATGGATATAGACCACAATTCTACTTCAGAACAACAGACGTTACTGGTGTTATCGAGTTAGCTGCTGGAACCGAAATGGTTATGCCAGGAGATAACGTAGATATGACAATCGAACTTATTACTCCAATCGCTATCGAAAAAGGATTAAGATTCGCTATTCGTGAAGGTGGACGTACAGTAGGTTCAGGTGTTGTATCTGAAATTATTGAGTAATCTAAATTACGAAATAGAGAAATTACAAGATGTTACAGAAATGTAACATCTTGTTTTTGTATGTGGGAGAAATGTGGAAATCCGTAAGCAAATTTTTCCTCGTTCTTGACTTTTTTCCCATTTTTGGTATATACTAGAAGAGGAAAAAATCTAAAGGAGAAAGTTTTCGTATGAAAATAGGAAAAAAAGTAGCAATTACGTTCTTAATTGCTGTAACCATGATACTAATGATAAATACGAAAGTGCAAGCAGCACAAGGAAAAGTAACAACAGATACCTTAAAATTAAGAAAAGAGCCAAATACAACCTCTGGAATTGTCGCATTACTATCTCTTAACGACAAATTTGAAGTAATTGAAAAAGAGGGAGATTGGTACAAAGTTAAAATAAATGACAAAGAGGGTTATGTAAAAGGGGAATATGTTAGTGTTGAAGGTGAAGTAGCAGAACAAGAAAAGCCTACGGAAGCAGAGCCTACACCAGAACCAGAACCAGAACCGGAGCCAGAACCAACACAAGAAACCAGTGCACAACCAGAACAAACAAGTGAACCTTCTACAGAAAGACAAGCCAAAAAAGAAATGCCATTAAGAAGTTTACCACTTTTTAGTTCGGTAACCGTTAAGAATTTAGAAGAAAAAGAAAAAGTAACGATACTTTCTGAAAAAAATCGTTGGGCATATATTCAAACAGAAGACCAAAGTGGATGGGTGTTACGTGACGACTTAGAAGAGGTAACAGAACCAGAACCAGAGCCTGAACCAACACCAGAGCCTACACCAGCACCAAAGCCAACGAGCAAAACAGGATATATCAACAGTGATAGTGTCAACTTACGTCAAAAAGACTCTACCAGTAGTGATGTTATTCGCAAATTAAAAATTAACACTGAACTAAAAGTAGTATCTGAAGGAAGTAAATGGGCAAAAGTAGAAGTAAATGGAACCGTTGGCTATGTTGCAAAAGAATATATTTCAGATAAAAAGACAGAAGTAACCTCACGTTCGATGCAAACCGAAAGAACAACTGAGGAAACTAAAGAAGTGCCAAAAGCACAAGAACAATCTAAGAGTGGAGCAAGTAAAGCAGATGAACTAATTGCACTTGCTAAAACATTCTTAGGGAATAAATATATTTATGGAGCATCTGGACCAAAGAATTTTGATTGCTCTGGGTATACACAATATTTATTCAAACAATATGGGATATCTCTACCACGTACAGCTGCAGGACAAATCAAGAAAGGAACTGCGGTAGAAAAAAGTAATTTGAAAAAAGGTGATGCCGTATTCTTCCAAGACGGTCCAAGAACCAAAGTAGGACACGTTGGAATATATATTGGAGGCAATAACTTTATTCATAGTTCTAGTGGAAAAGGAGAAGTAACCATTACTTCACTTTCCCAAAACTATTATGTGGTACGTTATGTTGGAGCAAGAAGATTTTTAGATTAGGGGCTAAATGAGGAAGATAGGAGTAATATGGCAAAGCGACCAATTTGTGTGGTAAGCATAGGACTATCTCTTCGGAATATTAGGAGGACAATACTTAAACAGTATGGGTCCTCTTTTTTTCGTGTACGTAATTTGTGGGATAGGAAGTATATTTTTAGCATTGCAACCAAAAGAAAAAAGAGTAATCCAGATTTCCAAAGGAGTATGCATGCTTCTCTTGCTATCTGCTTTCGTTGGATTTTGTTACCGAAATTGGACTGAAAAGCAGAAATATACCGGGAAATTGGATGAGCAGGAAGTCCAATTTACAGGAAAAATCTTAAAACGAGAAAGCAAAAACGGACAAGAAAAATATGTTGTAAGAGTTACAAAATTAAATGGAAAGAAGCTGTATTCAGCCATACAAGTACAAATGCAGTGCAAAGAAAGTGGAAAACCAATACTGGATTATGGGAATAAGGTAGAAGGAAAAGGAACGTGGAAGGCGTTTTCCAAAGCACGCAATGAAGGAACCTTTGACGAGGAATTGTATCGTAAATCCCAAGGAATATCTGCCAAAATTACCATAGAAAGAGAAATGATAAAAGAAATCCAACAAGAAAAAACGTGGATTAGTTGGATTAAAAAAGAAAGAGAAGAATTTTGCAAATTTCTAGAAGATAGACTAAACCAAGAGGATAGTGCGCTTGCTAGTGCAATTTTTATACGGAGAAAAAGGTAAGTTAAGTAATGAAACCAAAACAATGTTTCAAAATAGTAGTCTTTCCCATATGATAGCCATTTCTGGAGCACATATTGGCATTATGCTTGGGGTTCTGCAAGTGATTGGAAAGAAATGCGCCAAACGATTATGGCAAATTGTTATCATTTTCTTTCTGGTGTGGTTTTCCATTTTAGTTGGTGGCTCGCCATCCGTTGTACGTGCTTGTGTTAGTGCAGAACTAAGCATTGTGGCTAGCCTTTGTTACCGAAGGGCAGATAAATTCAATAATTTAGGAATTAGTCTATGTGTGCTCCTTTTGCTCAATCCCTTCTGCATTTTAGATATTGGCTTACAACTTTCGTATTTACGGTGTATTTGCTATTTTACTGCAAGATACCAAACAAAGGAAAGATACAACATGGCTAGAAAAGGGAAAAGAGGCAGTAAAAGTGAGTTCTATCATTCAGATAATGCTATTTCCTATCTTAATTCATTCATTCCATCAGATTTCATTCGCATTTGTTTTTTCTACGATTGTAACAACACCAATTCTAACCATTTTGTTATTCTTTGGAATGTTCACTTTTTTCTTTTGGAAAATTCAAATTCCAATTGCTATTTTCCTAACAAAACCAATTCATTTCTTTTGTGCTGTTTTTGAAAAAATGGCAGAAGGGATAGCACATATCCCAGGAATTACTGCGTTTTGTATAACTCCAAAACCATACTGGATTTTTCTATATTATCTCTTCCTTTTTGGGTATATCTTGTTAAAAAAACAGAAGCGAAAGAGAGTAAAGGAAGTGCAAAAAAGAATTGGGAAAAAGATATTACTTTGTATTCTTGCTCTTAATCTTGTTTTGGAAGTAGGGACGATTGTAACACGAAAGTTTACCATACACTTTTTAGATGTAGGGCAGGGGGATGCGTGCCTTATCCAGACGAGGGCAGGAAAAACATTGTTAATTGACGGAGGCGGAAATGCAAAAGAAGAATATGACCCAGGAAAACAAGTTTTACTACCATTTTTAGCAGAACATCAAATTGGAAGATTGGATTGCTTATTTGTATCTCATGCGGATTTAGACCACATTGGCGGAACGATTGCTGTCTTAGAAAAGATACCCGTCAAGAAGATTATTTTAGGAAAACAATTTGAAGAAAATGCAAATTTGGAAAAATTGCTACAATTAGCAAAAAGACGAAAAATTACAGTAGAAATAGTGGAAGAAGGAATGGAGATAAAAGTAGAAAAAGATGTATCCTTATCCGTTATTTGGCCAAGTCGTGAAAACCGAATAACAGAAAATGGAGTGAATAACAATTCACTTGTGTTTCGCTTATCTTATGCTAATTTTTCAATGCTTTTTACAGGAGATATTGAGAAAATAGCGGAGGAAAAGATACTAGAACAAGTGGATAAAAACAGATTAAAAGCAGATGTCTTGAAAGTGGGGCATCATGGGTCAAAGACATCGAGTATATCTGAATGGGTAGAAGCTGTAAAACCCAAAATTGCACTTATTGGAGTAGGCGAGAACAACCGATTTGGACATCCAAATGGAGAGGTAGTTGAAAGATTGGAGAAAAGCGGTGCAAAGGTTTATCGAACAGATGAAGATGGAGAAATTTTCTTACAGATAGATAGAAGAGGGAGAATACGAGCCAAAAAGTGGCTCGAGAAATAGCTAGAATGACAACTAGAGAAATAACAAGATTGTGTTAGAATACTTTTTGTATAATTTTTTCCAAACAAACCCATACTAGTAAAAAAAGGAAAGGTTTGGTGGAAAGCATGAAACGAACTTGGATTGTATGCGGTCTAATTCTTATTATGGGAACAGCAATCGTTTTTGGCATCTATTTAGCCAATCGAGATGCCATTGAACGCAAGCGAATTGATATGCAGACGCAGGCTAAATTTGAAAATCGACTGGAACGAGAAAACAGGGAAGAGAACTTGCTAGAGACTGCAAGCACAGAGGAGAAAATAAGTCCAAATGCGATGTTACAAAAAAGAGTTTACTATATGATGTGCGACCATTTAGTCCAAGAAGAAGAAAAAGTAACGCTCGGGGAAGTAAATTGTACGCGAGAAGAATTCGAGAAAAAATACACAGGATGGAAGATAGAAGTATTCTCACCAGAACGAGTTGAACTGTATCAAGAAGTTGCAAAGACTTGCCCACAACATTTCCGCTTGCGAGAAGCAGAGGGCGTAATTGTTATAGACCAAGCCAATGAAAAAGGTGTATACAAGGAGATTGAACAAACGGAAATTAATACCAAGTATTTATCCGAAGAAGACCAAGAAAAATTAGCGAAAGGTATTTTAATTGTAGGAGAAAATAAATTGAATAGTACCTTAGAAGATTACGAATAAAAAAGACCAGAGAAAAATCTCTGGTTTTTCGTTATTTTTCTTTTTTTTGCTTGTCCTTCTTTTTCGTACGAAGGTCTAAATTAGCACCTTTCACATTTTCCGTATTTACTTTCAAATAGCCATGACGGTAGAAAGCATTAAAATACATGAGAAGTGAAAATACTGTTGTAATTAAGGCAAGTACATAAAATGGTGTATCAGCAACAAGGAAAATCTTAGCAAAAACATTCTCGCTTGCAGTTAAGAAACTTGCAAATTGTTGTTGGCAAAGAGAAATCACGATGGCAATATAGAATAGAACAGTTGCTAATTTTCCCCACCATTTGCTGGATACAATGAGTTCTTTTCCATAAAGGAAAGAGGCACCAGCAATCATAATGGCTTCTTTTACGAAAACAACAACTAAAATCCAAATGGGAATAATTGAGCCAATGGTTAAGGCAGCCAATACAGCAATTTGAGTGGCTTTATCTGCTAACGGGTCGACTAATTTTCCAAAGTTTGAAATGCAGTCAAACTTGCGAGCAATGGTTCCATCTAAGATATCTGTAATAGCCGATACGGTTAATAGAATAAAAGCTAAGATATAGTTTTGTTGTAAGATTGCAACAACAATAAATGGTATCAATAAAAAACGTATAATAGTTAAGATATTTGGTACATGTTTTAACATAAGTTCCTCCCAATCTAATCCGTGATGAGAAAGACAAGTTGATCTGTTTCTTCATTTCGTGTGATTTCTACTTTTTGACCATCATTTAATTCAGCACGTAAAATACGGTCAGATAATTCGTCTTCGACATATCTTTGGATGGCTCTGCGAAGTGGGCGAGCTCCATAGGATAAGTCGGTTCCTTTGGTCAAAAGAAATTCTTTTGCTTCTTTTGAAAGACTAATTTGAATATTTTTATTGGCTAAAATGGCTTGTGTTTGACTGAGCATTAAATCAACAATTTGAAGTAATTGCTCTTTAGTTAGGCTATCGAATACAACAATTTCGTCAATTCGGTTTAAGAATTCTGGACGGAAATATTGTTTCAAATTTTCCAATACTTTTGCACGATTTTGGATGGTTTCATTTCCAAAGCCAATCATATGACGTGTTAAGTTAGAGCCTGCATTAGATGTCATAATGATAATGGTATTTTCAAAGCTTACGGTATTTCCTTGTGCATCGGTCAAGCGACCATCGTCTAAAACTTGTAATAGGATGTTGAAAACATCTGGATGTGCTTTCTCAATTTCATCAAAAAGTAAAATGGAATATGGTTTACGCTTTACCTTTTCTGTTAATTGTCCAGCGTCATCATAGCCTACATATCCTGGAGGAGAGCCAATAAGTTTTGAGGTAGAGTGGGACTCCATATATTCAGACATATCAATTCGGATAATATTTTCCTCACTGCCAAACATTTCATACGCAAGTGATTTGGCAAGTTCTGTTTTACCAACACCAGTTGGTCCAACAAAAATAAAAGATGGTGGACGTTTTGTGGATTGCAAACCTGCTCGGTTACGACGAATAGCACGAGATACCACAGTAACAGCATCTTCTTGTCCGATTAAACGCTTATGCAAATTGGCTTCTAAGTTTAATAACTTTTGTGTTTCTTTTTCTGTAATCTTTTTAACTGGGATTTTCGTCCAATTCTCAATGACTTGTGCAACATCTTGTAAAGTAAGGTTTTTCAATTTAATTTTCTTATTCAATTCTGCAATTTGGTCATTGATGGTACATTCACGCATTTTCAAGTCAGCGGCTTTTTTGTAGTCTTCTGTCGAGTCGGCAGAAGCGGCTTCTTCTTTTTGTTCTAAGACTTCAGCAAGTTCATTTTTCAAAATTTCTAATTGATAAAGTTCTTTGTTGTTCAAGTTAATGATAGAACAAGCCTCGTCTAAAATATCGATGGCTTTATCTGGTAAGAAGCGGTCGTGGATATATTTTTCAGACATGACAACCGTTTGATGGATAACATCATTGGAGATTTTTACTTTGTGAAAATCTTCATAATATTTCTTAATGCCGATTAAAATTCCAACAGTATCTTCAACGGAAGGTTCTTCCACAAGAACTGGTTGAAATCTCCTTTCTAAAGCACTATCCTTTTCAATGTATTTGCGGTATTCCTTTAAAGTAGTTGTTCCAATGAGTTGAATTTCGCCATTGGATAGGGAAGGCTTTAGAATATTAGCCGCATTCATAGCGTGTTCGGTATCGCCAGCCCCAATAATATTATGGATTTCGTCAATGACAAGAATAATATTGCCAAAGGATTTACATTCGTCAATTAAAGATTTCATACGAGACTCGAACTGCCCACGGAACTGGGTTCCAGCCACAATAGCGGTCATATCTAAAAGATAGACTTCTTTATTTAAGAGTTTGGCAGGTACTTTTTGTTGGGCGATGCGTTGAGCTAAGCCTTGTGCAATCGCTGTTTTACCAACACCAGGTTCGCCAATTAAGCAAGGGTTATTTTTGCCACGGCGATTTAAGATTTGAATCATTCTTTGGATTTCACGGTCGCGTCCAATCACTGCGTCTAATGCACCAGACTTGGCTTTGGCTGTTAAATTCGTGCCATAGGTATCCAAGAATTTCTTTTTATTTTCTTTCTTCTTTTTTTCTTTTTGCGCAGTTGTAGTATTGCCACCTTTTTTGGAAGGCTGCGCTTCAAAAGATCCATCCGTTTTCGCACTAGGGCCACTAAACAGCCCAGAAAGGATAGAACCTAAAGGTGTTGCTGTTTCTTCGTCTAAATCAATTCCGTTTTCTTCTGCTATATTTTGAATACTTTTTAAGTCTTCTTCATTCAAATTTTCAGACATATCTTTGAACATAGACTCAAATTGTTTAGTCATATCTTGTAAATCTTGTTCAGAAAGGTTAGCCTGCATACTAATCGCATCAAAAGGGTTAATTCCTTTTTCTTTGGCACAATCATAGCACAAACCTTCTACTTTTGGGGTTCCATTATTGTCCGGCTTTTGGATTAAAATAATGGCACTTTTCTTTTGGCAAACTGAACATAGCATAAATTTTTAGTCTCCTATTCCAAATGAAATATTTTCATATATATACAAAATATATCATACCGCAAAATAGCGAAATAGTCAAATGAATTTTTTGTGAACAAATGCGAAAATGAAGCAGTTTTGAGGCTGCTTCATTTCCTTTTTTAGCGAATTACAAGATTGTATATTTTATTTTTTACATAGATTTCTTTTACAATTTCTTTTCCACCTAAGTTATTGACAATGGTTGCATCTGCGTGAACAATTTGGCGAACGGCTGCTTCATCGGCGTCAAGTGGAACTTGTACCACCGTTTTGCGTTTTCCGTTAATTTGTACAGGAACTTCAACGACATCGTCAATAATCTTAGTTGGGTCGTAAGTTGGCCAAGGAGTATTGGCAATGGTGTCTTTTTCGCCTAAGATTTGGAATAGTTCCTCCGTCATATGTGGTGCAAATGGGTTAAGGAGTTGCAAGAAAGTTTTGAATTCAGCACGGTTAATCTTCTTTTCACGATAGAAATCATTAGTCAAACTCATGAAAGTTGCAACAGCCGTATTGAATTTCATTTCCTCGATATCCTCCGATACTTTCTTAATGGCTTTGTGCATTGCTTTTTCAAAGGTAGGGGAGAAGGTATCTCCGTCCACTAAAAAATCTTGCAAATTCCATACACGATCTAAGAATTTACCACAGCCACGGATGCTTTCCATAGACCATGGAGCGGTTTGGTCAAATGGTCCCATAAACATTTCATAAACACGGAAGGTATCTGCACCGAACTCATTCACAATATCGTCTGGATTGACAACATTTCCTTTGGATTTGGACATTTTTTCGCCATTGGAACCAAGTATCATACCATGAGAGGTACGTTTTTGGTATGGTTCTTTGGTTGGAACAACACCAATATCATAAAGGAATTTATGCCAAAAACGAGAGTAGAGTAAGTGAAGGGTTGTATGTTCCATACCACCATTGTACCAATCAATCGGAGACCAATATTGTAAGGCTTCTTTGGAAGCAAGTGCTTCGGTATTATGTGGGTCCATATAACGTAGGAAATACCAAGAAGAACCAGCCCATTGTGGCATCGTATCAGTTTCTCTTTGCGCAGGTCCATGACAATGTGGACAAGTAGTGGAAATCCACTCGGTTTGTTTGGCAAGTGGGGACTCTCCATTTGCGCCAGGTTCATAATCTTCAATATCTGGTAATACCAAAGGTAAATCCTTTTCATCTAATGGAACCCAGCCACATTTTTCACAATGTACCATTGGAATTGGCTCGCCCCAATAACGTTGACGTGAAAATACCCAATCACGAAGTTTGTAGTTTACTTTTTCTTTGCCATAACCTTTTTCAGCAAGATAATCAATGATTTTTTTCTTGGCTTCTGCAACCGAAAGTCCATTGATGATTTCAGAACCAATGACAACACCAGTATTGGTATCGGTAAAGGCTTCGTTTGGATGGTTTAACATGTAGTAAGCAAAGTGATTGTTTTCCAAGTTAATAAATTCTGAAATATCTTTTTCAGCAACCCATTGGTATTGATGGTTTTTGGTTTCTCTTTCATCAGTTGGGACTTGTGCATTACTACCAAGTTCAATGTATACAGTGGTATATCTTGCATAACGATTTTCACCTTTGTGTTTTGCATAGAAATAGTTGTGCATTTGGTAAGGAAGAACTTCGATGGATTTTACATCTGTAAAACCAGTTTCTTCTTTCAATTCTCGAACGGCTGCTTGTTCAGCACTTTCGCCATTTTCAATTCCGCCAAGAACAAAAGAATGCCATTTGAAATTTCCCCAATCCAAGCAGAGGTATTTATCTTCAGCCCAATGTTTTGCAATGACTAAAACGGTATCACGTTTGACACATGGTTTATCTTCTCTTGGGGCATCTTCTGGGTCGGTACTAATATAGAAAGGAGCAATGACTTGTTTAATTGGAAGATGGAATTTAGTAGCAAAGTCATAATCCCTTTGATCATGAGCAGGTACTGCCATAATAGCACCAGTACCATAGGATACTAATACGTAATCTGAAATCCAAATTGGAATTTTTTCGCCAGTTACAGGATTGATAGCCTTAATTCCTTGAATTTCAACACCCGTTTTATCTTTGTTTAATTCCGAACGTTCAAAAGCAGATTTTAGGCTTGCTTGTTGTTGGTAGGCTTGGACTTCTTCTGAATTGGTGATACGGTCTTTTAGGGTTTCTAAAATCGCGTGTTCTGGAGAAATGACCATATAGGTTGCACCATAAATGGTATCTGGTCTTGTGGTGTAGACAGCAAGTGTTAGGTCTGTATCAGCAATCGGAAAGTTAATTTCTGCACCAGTGCTTTTTCCAATCCAGTTGCGTTGTTGGGTTTTAATTTTTTCTAGGTAATCGACGTCGTCTAAATCTTGAATTAAGCGTTCTGCATAATCGGTAATTTTGAGCATCCATTGGCTTTTTTCTTTTTGCACAACAGGGCTACCACATCTTTCGCAAACGCCATTGACAACTTCTTCGTTTGCAAGACCTACTTTACAACCTGTACAGAAGTTGATTGGCATGGTCGTCTTATAGGCTAAGCCGTGCTTATATAATTGGATAAAAATCCACTGTGTCCATTTATAGTAATTTGGGTCAGTTGTATTGACTTCGCGTGACCAATCAAAAGAAAAGCCTAATGCTTTTAGTTGGCTTGTGAAATGCGCCACATTGTTTGCTGTTGTGATTTTTGGATGCACATGGTTTTTAATTGCATAGTTTTCGGCTGGAAGACCAAATGCGTCAAATCCAATTGGAAATAGGACATTGTAACCATCCATTCTTTTTTTACGAGCAATAATATCTAAAGCGGTATAACTACGAGGATGTCCAACATGAAGACCTTGTCCAGATGGATAAGGGAATTCAATTAGCCCATACCACTTCTTTTGGTCTGTGTTTGCTTTTGCATTGAAAGTACCTTCTGCGTACCACTTTTCCTGCCACTTTTTTTCGATTTTCCTAAAATTATATGCCATTGTTTCAATCAATCCTTCCTTTTGTAATTCTTTTCCTTGCGCTATTATACTACACCTTGCAGGAAAAGGGAAGAAGAAATATAAGATTTTCAAAGGAAAAAGCAAAGTCGAAAAAACGATATTCCAAATACTGGTAAGGCAAAATTGATTTTATGTTAATTATGTGGTATAATATAGAGTATAAACTGGGCTTAGCTCAGATGTAGGAGGACTGCAAAGTGTCACTGAGAGAAGAACTATTGGCAGGGCGGAGATTTCAGAAAAGTCAGGAGTCAACCAGCCCGAATAGCCTGCAGGAAGCGGCTAATGGCATCATCCAGGCAGAAATTCTGCCGCTCTTCAGTAACCTCTACGAACAGTGGAGGCTCCACAGCCATCTGTTCCACTGCTTGCTCGTGGATGTAAACTTCAGCAAAGAAGGAAGTTACACCATCCGGGTAAGTCCCTGTCTGGGATCGGAAAGGGAGCAGAAGAAGGTAGTCTTCTACCAGAACAATGCCTTTGATAAAGGGGCGTTGTGGCGCGAGGTGGAGCGGATTGCCAAAAGTGAGTGGAATTTGGAAACTGGATCTGCCCAAGGAATTGGGGAATATTTCCTGATGCCCCTCTGCTAAAAGTTCCAAAAAGCAGACCCTGGTGTGCAATGTACACCGGGGTTTCTGCTTGGTGAAAGAACGGATTTGATTTTATGTAAATTTTGTGATATAATGGTTACATATAACCTGGGCTTAGCCCAGAAGAATAGGAGGACTTGTTATGTCTCTAAGGCAAGAGCTGGCGGTAGATCGGCGCTACGTAGCGACTCGCTATGAAGAGCCCCAAGGCTACCAGACTCTGCAAGATGCTGCAGAAGATATCATTCGCATGAAACTTGCTCCTCTGTTTGCGACGATCCACTTTCGGAGTGCGTTTCGGACAGCGGACCGGCTGAAAATGTCGGTGCATTTTGCGAATGATCAGATGTACACCATCATCCCGACCCCGATGTGGGAACAGGAACAAACTCCACCGGCGAATCGCCCGGAGAAAGTTCCGTGTGTCCAAGTGTATTACAGCGAATATTTTGCTGCCTGCAACCGCGACCAACTGTGGGAGGAGGTGGTCCGGACTGCAGCCAAAGACGAGTGGCAGATCGAGGGAAAGATTAACCAGAGAAAGAAGAAGGCGACTTTCATCCTCGACATCACCTGAAGCAAAAAGTCCAAAAAGGCAGACCCTAGTGTGCATTGCACACTGGGGTTCTTGCTATGAAAAATTGATTTTATGTAAAAATTGTGGTATAATAGAGAGTACAAACCGGGCTAGCCCAGGAAATTAGGAGGACAGCATATGTCATTGAAGACCGAATTGGCACTTGATCGGCGCAAAATGGAGGAACTGCACGAAGGGGCTGAATGTCCCAAGTGCGAGAGCGAAGAGGTAGAAGACTTTTTCCGTGAGGAAATCGTCCCGTTTTTCTACCAGGTTCGCTTTAACAAGGCCTACCGTGATGCGAACCAGATCCGTCTGGAAATTTCTTTCCGTGACCCGAGACTGTATCGGATTATGCCAACCCCCGTCTGGACGGCCAACCCGCAAAAGACCCAGCAGTACCAGAACCGAATTCCATTTGTGCAGGAGCACTACACAGACTCCCTCACAACGCGGAACAAGGACGAGTTCTGGAGCCAGGTTTCCGCGTTGGCCAATGGCGAGGAGTGGGAAATCGGAGGGGAAATTGACCTCAAGGAGAAGGAACTCATCCTTACCCTGGATCTGACCTAAGCCATAAGGTTCAAAAGCAGACCCTAGCATGCGAATTGCGTGCTGGGGTTCTTGCTTTTTCGGAAGAGGCTATGATATAATACAGAATGCAAAATGGGACTTGTCCCAAGAAGTTGGAGGGCAGAACATGTCATTACGATATGAACTATCTGCAGACTGGCACTATGTGAATACGTATTGGAAAAGAGGTGGCTTTCAGAACCAAACCCTGCAAGAAGCAGCGGGAGATATTCTCAGGAGAGTGATTGCCCCAACGTTCCGCACCATTCACTACGAAAGCCGTTACCGGAAGGAAGAAGTACTGATACTCAAAGTTGATGTGAAAGGAAAACTATCCTATACGGTAAATCCGTATCCCGATTGGGATTATGCTCATACAGGAGCATCCCCGGAAATCCAGACCTTTTTGAGAACCTACCACTATACGGCAGAATTTCCGAAGGAGGAATTGTGGAGAAAGGTAATTGACATTGCAGCCGGAGAAGAGTGGCAAATTGAGGGCGAAATGAATGCAAAACAAAAGGAAGTAATTTTGACCCTGCATTTGCGCTAAAAAGCAGACCCTAACATACGAATTGTATGCTGGGGTCCTTGCTTTTTTTCCCATTTTGTGATATACTCGAATAGTTTGAAAACTTAGAAAAAGGAAAGAAGGCTTTTTGCATGCAAAAGCAAATGGAACAACTAAAAGACCAAATCATTGCTGGTATTCCAGATGGGTTGTCGATGATGGAACAAATTCGCTATTTATATATTGAACTAGGGAAAATGGTTAGTTTTGATGAACGCTATTGGAAAGGCAATTCCAAAATGCAAAAGAAAATCTATCGAGGGTCTTTTCGCAAAAAGATTGAAGATTTAAGAACTGACCGTCGTATCATTTGTGTGTCCCTTTCGGTTATGTTTCAAGAATTATTAACCGAAATTGGGGTATATGCTTCTCTGAATCAACCGGATCCAGAAGATCCTCACATAAACAACCTTGTCCTTTGCGATGGCAAGAGATATGTGATGGACTTACAAAGGGATTTAGAATATATTCAAACCAATCGTAGAACTCGCTTTTTCGGAAAAGAGAAAATGGCATTTGATACCTTTGCTACTGTATCCGAGGAAGAAGAAGAAGCCATGGACCGTAAAATTGGCTATTACCGAGAAGAAAATGGTGGCTATGATTATGCACAAGACTACTTGCAAGATATGAAAGAGCAGTTGCAAGCAAAAGACAGGACACTAACTGAAAAAGTAGAATTTATATTAGCCCAATCTTCCAAATTCAAAAATTTAGCACAAATGCACATTGTAGAGAAAAGTAAATGGTATAACCTCTGTTTTCGTGCGTGCTTGACGCGAAAAGAATTAATCAGTATTTCGGAAGCCTTTTTAAGACGCGTTTCGGATGACAGGCTCGTTTCGACCATCAGTGTTCAAGACCAAGCCAAAGAGCAATGTACAAGATTTGTGTATGCAGAAGGAAATGAGAAATATTATCAAATCGAAGAACAGGAGTTAGAAAGACTAATCCAAAGTGGAGAATATGTGACAACAAGGGATCGATTGGTTAAAAATAAACCATATCCGAATGAAGTTTGTTTGGCACCAACGGAACAAGAAGTAAAATAACGAAGGGAAAAGGAAGGGAAAAAGCGAGAAAACTGTCGCAAAAATCCGCTTGACTTTTCCCTTTGTTGGGATATAATGGATAAAGATACAAAAGTTAAGGAGGAAATGAAAATTGGCTGAAGTTACAGAAGAAGAGAAAATGAGAATTCAAGCCATGATTGATGGGCTTGTAGAAAGAGCCAAAAAGGCTTCTGAAGAATACCAAAAACTCGACCAAGAAACCGTTGATCGCATTGTAAAAGCAATGTCCATGGCAGGCTTGGAACATCATATGGAACTTGCAAAAATGGCAGTCGAAGAAACACGGAAGAGGAATTTACGAAGACAAAATTACAAAGAATATGTTTGCCACAGAATATATTTATCATAGTATCAAATATGATAAAACAGTTGGCATTATTGACGAAAATGAAGAAGAAGGATATGTGCAAATTGCAGAACCAATCGGGATTATTGCAGGCGTAACACCAGTTACTAATCCAACTTCAACTACAATGTTTAAGTCGATTATCTCGGCTAAAACGAGAAATGTTATTATATTTGGATTTCACCCATCTGCTCAAAAGTGTAGTGTCAAAGCAGCAGAAATCCTAAGAGAAGCGGCAGTCAAAGAAGGGGCACCAGCAGATTGTATTTTATGGATTGAAGAACCATCCATCACTGCAACAAGCCTTTTAATGAACCACCCAGGCGTAAACTTGATTTTAGCAACCGGAGGAACTGGCATGGTGAAAACCGCTTATTCTTGCGGAAAACCAGCCCTAGGCGTAGGACCAGGAAATGTACCATGCTTGATTGATAAAACGGCAAAATTAAAAACATCTGTCAATGACTTGGTAATGTCAAAATCTTTTGATAATGGTATGATTTGTGCGTCCGAGCAATCGGTTATCGTTGAAAGAGAAATCCACGATGAGTTTGAAAAACTCATGAAAGAAGCAGGATGCTATTTCTTATCCGAAGAAGAAACCAATCGCCTAAGAGAAACGATGTTTAATGCAGAAAAAGGTGGAACCCTAAACTCTGCTATTGTTGGAAAAAGCCCAAGAGATATAGCCAAAACCGCAGGAATTGATGTGGACGAGCATACCAAAGTATTGGTATTAAAAGAAAATGGAGTTGGAATTGAGCATCCATTTTCCAAAGAAAAACTAAGTCCAGTGCTAGCGTATTATGTAGTAGACACCGCAGACGAAGGAATTGAACTAGCCGAAAAACTAATTGAATTTGGTGGAATGGGGCACTCCGCTGTTATCCATTCCGAAGATAAAGAAACCATTCACAAATTCTCCGAACGTGTAAAAGTAGGAAGAATTATTGTAAACTCTCCATCTACCCATGGTGCGATTGGGGATATCTATAATACCAATATGCCATCTCTTACATTAGGTTGTGGTACATTTGGCGGAAATTCAACAACAGCCAATGTATCCAGTGTCAACTTAATCAATATTAAAAGAGTAGCCATGAGGAGGGTTAATATGCAATGGTTTAAGGTTCCAGAAAAAATCTATTTTGAAGCAGGTTCCATCGGATACCTCGAGAAAATGCCAAACATTTCAAGAGCATTTATTGTAACAGACCCATCCATGGTGGAACTTGGTTATGTCGATAAAATCCTATATCATCTTCGTAAAAGAAAGGTACCAGTTCACTCAGAAATCTTTTCCGATGTAGAGCCAGACCCATCTTTTGAAACCATTCAAAAAGGTGTTGAAATGATGCGTACCTTTAAGCCAGATGTCATTATTGCATTAGGAGGAGGAAGCCCGATTGATGCAGCAAAAGGTATGTGGCTATTCTATGAAAATCCAGAAGCGGATGTAGAAGGATTAAAACTAAAATTCATGGATATTCGTAAGCGTACGTATAAATTCCCAGAACTAGGAAGATTATCCAAAATGGTAGCCGTTCCAACAACCTCTGGAACAGGTTCAGAAGTAACATCCTTTGCCGTTATTACGGACAAACAAAGAAACAAAAAATATCCACTAGCAGATTATGAATTAACGCCAGATGTTGCTATCATTGACCCGGATTTAGTCATGAGTCTTCCAAAGAAGATTACAGCAGATACGGGAATGGATGTACTAACTCATGCAATTGAAGCCTATGTTTCTAATATGGCATCTGATTATACCGATGGACTAGCAGAAAAAGCAGTAGAATTGGTATTTAAGAATATCCGAACAGCATATAACGATGGAAGCAATCGTGAAGCAAGAGAAAAAATGCACAATGCAAGTTGTATTGCAGGTATGGCATTTACCAATGCTTTCTTAGGTGTTTGCCACTCGATGGCTCATAAGATTGGAGCAGAATTCCACTTGCCACATGGTCGTATCAATGCGATATTATTACCATATGTAATTCGATACAATGCACAAGTGCCAACGAAATTTGTGTCATTCCCAAAATATGAGTACTTTATTGCAGACCAAAAATATGCAGATTTATCTCGTAGAATGAACTTCCCAGCCTTTACCAATGAAGAGGGAGTTGCATCTTTGGTAGAAGAAGTACGAAAATTGAACAAGGACCTAGAAATTCCAGCATCTTTTCAGGAAGCTGGAGTGGACGAGCAAGAATTCCTAGCAAAAGTAGACTTGCTGGCGGATCGAGCATTTGAAGACCAATGTACAACTGCCAATCCAAGAGTTCCATTAGTGGAAGAAATTAAGCAAATGTTATTAGACAGCTACTATGGAAATTGGTAAATTGAAATAGAAAAAAATGGAAAAAGAGAGCCAAAAAATTGACTCTCTTTTTGATTTGTGGTATAATAAGCGATGGACCTTGTAAAGGAGGAGTAGAAAAAACATGGAGAAACAAGGTATCTTAGACTTCCTTCAGGAATTGCAAGCATTTGACAAAGAGTTGTTAGCAAATGCAGTGCTAGAAGGAGGGAAACAGTCTGTCCAAGGCGGACGGATTAAGATGTACATCATCTATGAGAACCTAGCAATCCAGCAAAAACTGACGCCAAAAGAAGTCGAAAGTAGGATTACGATTGCAGTGCAGACACTGCACCATTACGGCAATTTGCCCCTAATTCGTGAAACTTTTGGCACCCGTGAGGGGCGCATTTTTGTAACACCGCTTAAATTTGTACGGCGGATGATTAAAAAATTTGCGTAAGAAACGGAAAAAAGAAAAAGACGAAGGACATACCGTAAATACGGAAAGTTTCTCGTCTTTTTCTTTTTGGTTATTTTTCTTCTAATTTGATATGCACATCTTGTAATTGTTCTTTAGAAACAGCACAAGGTGCGTGCATCAATAAATCTTGTGCTTTGCTGTTCATTGGAAAAGCAATCACTTCACGAATGTTTTCGGCATCAGACAACAACATAAGCATACGGTCAATTCCTGGTGCAATTCCCGCATGTGGAGGAGCCCCATATTGAAATGCTTGATATAGTGCAGAGAAACGCTTTTGAATATCCTCTTCGGTGTAGCCTGCAATTTCGAAAGCCTTTTGCATGATGGAAATATCATGGTTGCGAACAGCACCAGAAGATAATTCAATTCCATTGCACACAATGTCATATTGATAGGCTAGAATATCTAATGGAGATTGCGTGGTTAAAGCCTCTAAGCCGCCTTGTGGCATAGAAAATGGGTTATGGCAGAAAGTGAGTTTTCCACGTTCGTCTAGTTCATACATTGGAAAGTCTACAATCCAACAAAAATGAAAGACATTCTCATCAATTAAATTTAAGCGTTTCCCAAGTTCACAGCGAATTTGTCCTGCCAAAGTATCGACTAAACCTGGAATTTCAGCGATAAAGAAGAGGGCATCTCCAGCTTTAGAATTGGTACGTGCAAGCATTTCTTTGCGTGCTTCTTCTGGAATATATTTTGCGATAGGTCCTTGTAGGGACTCGTCCTCTAAGATGCGGAGCCAAGCGAGCCCCTTTGCCTTGCAGTCTTGGATGGCGTAATCTGTCATTCCTTCAAAGAAACTGCGGGACTCTTCGCCAACATTGTGAACTGCAATAATACGAACTTGCATACCAGAAAAAGCCTTTAAGTCTACATGCTCAAAAATATCTGTTACATCGGTAATAACAAGTGGATTTCGTAAGTCTGGTTTATCTGAGCCATATTTTAACATTGCCTCACGGTAAGGAATACGAGGGAATGGATAAGATACGACCTTTTTACCGGAAAACTTTTGGAACGTGTTGTAGATAACAGGTTCCATTACTGCGAATACGTCCTCCTGTGTTGCATAAGCCATTTCCATATCTAATTGATAAAACTCGCCAGGAGCACGGTCTGCTCTTGCGTCTTCATCACGAAAACAAGGGGCAATTTGAAAATATTTATCTATCCCAGAAACCATCAGTAATTGCTTGAATTGTTGTGGGGCTTGTGGGAGTGCATAGAATTTACCAGCATGAATACGGCTTGGTACTAAATAATCTCGTGCACCTTCTGGAGAAGAACTGGTTAGAATAGGGGTTTGAACCTCTAAAAAGCCTTGTTCTATCATTTGAGTGCGCAAAAATTGAAGAAGACGAGCACGAAGTTGTAAGTTTTTCTTTAATTTTTGGCTACGTAAGTCTAAAAAACGATACTCCAAACGTAAATCTTCACGTACTTCATTACCTGAATCAATGGAGAAGGGTAGTGATTTGGTTCGTTTTCCTAAAATTTGAATGTCCGAAATAACAACCTCAATTTCTCCTGTTTCTAAGTTTGGGTTGTAAGTTTCGGGGTCCCTTTTTCGGACGGTTCCTGTAATGGAAACAGAAGACTCCAAAGGAATATGGGATGCGAAATCCACGGCGTCAGTAAAGCCAGATGTAACGGCTTGTGTAATGCCATAGAAATCTCGAATGTCTAGGAAGACAAGTCCTCCTAGGTCGCGGATTGTGTCAACAAAACCCGCTAGTTTTACAGTTTTTCCAACATCAGCAATGCGAAGTTGGCTACAAGAATGTGTCCTGTACTCTTTCATAAAAATACCTCCTAACGATGCAGAAAGGGCACAAAAAAACGCCCATCTGCTTATTGCAGGGACGAAACCATGTTCCGCGGTGCCACCCGGCTTGAAAATATCTTGTTAGGGAAAGATATTTTCCTCTTTTTGGCTATTTCAATTTACTCCTATGTGTTGTCTTATATAACTTCTCTAAAAAGGACTTTCAGCGCAGTCATCCTTTCTCTCTGCTAGGAACATTATATAAGCGCTCATATTCAACGTAAATTTGAAATGGATTAACCATTATTTTACTATATTTTACCCTAAAATGTCAAGTATACGCTTGAAAAAAGTGGAAAAAGGAAAAATAGGTAAATTCAAACGACAAAAAATTACCTATTGAGATAGAATATGATTGCATAACAGTACGAGAAGTAACAATAGTCGTGCTCATTATCCTTGCCGGAATAACACTCAATGCAGTCATAGGAGAAGATGGCATTATTTTGCAAGCAAAGAATACGAAGAACCTAGTAACGAATGAAACAACCTATGATAATGCCCAGCTAGCACAATTGCAAAATGAGTTAAAAGATAACGGCTTGTATAGTGGGATAGGGATAATACCAGGGACTGATACAGGTGGAGGTTCTGAGGGAGGAGAAAACGGAACACATACCAACCAAGGAGGCAACTCAGGTGGTAATCCAAACTTAAACTCGAATACAGGGGGAAGACCAGTTGACCCAAATAAGAATAACCAAACTGGTGGAGAGGTTAGTGGGGAAACAGCACAAGACCCAAGCATTAAGGTATTGGAAGGAGAAGAAATAGCAGCAAGTTTTTATCGTAGTGATGTAACTATCCAGATATTCACCCAAGATAAAACGCAAAGAATAAAATATATCTTAACAACCACTGTGCCAGATATTAACAATGAACTCTATCCAAGTGGTTTAGTGCGTGAATTAGATATAGAAAATGGTGGAACTTTGACCTTTACGAAAGATGGAGAATATACCATAACAGCATATGCCTATGATGTATATGGAC
>CANSOY010000025.1 GCA_947648765.1 uncultured Clostridium sp. | reverse complement strand
TATACCTTTATCTTGTCTATTGTTTATCCTATTCATAAAATCTACTCCTTTGTTTTAAAATTCACTTATAAGTTTATTTTATACTAACAAATAAAAAAATGCAATAGTTTTATTGCATTTTTTTGTCGTTTTTTTTATTTCTGTTTATCCTTGTGCCGTAGGGCTTTCATGTATTTCTTTCCAATTTTCATTTTGAAAATTTCAAAATTGCTATAATCCTTTCTATTTTCTTGTTTTAAAATCATATTTTCCATATTTTCCCTTGCAATTTTAAGGTATTTTTGGATGCCATAATTCGTACTTTAAAATGCACAAATTAGACTTGCTCTAAAGCGCTCTAAATTGCTCTGCGTAATATACGCACAATTGACACACAATATACAAAAAAATAGACTTTTTTTGCCCTTTTTTTATCTTTTTATTTCTTTTTTGTTGTTTCTTTTTTTCTCTTCTTTGGTTGTTCTTGTTTTATCTCTTTCCCTAGGAAACTGTAGAATTTTATTGGAGAAATGTAATATGTCCAATGTGTACTGATTAGTACTGCCGATCCAAAAGGTAGTCGGTTTGTTTGTAACCCAATTCGGACAAACTGTTCAGATTTTCCCATTTCTTTTGATGCTTGTTTTATAGAAATACTTTTTGGCATATCTTCTTTCATTGTTCCCCCTCCTTTTCTCTAAAATTGAGGTTCTTTTTATTTCCCATATTTTCTTATTATAGTTCCATTTTCGTTTTATGTCAACATCTCTTTGCATATTTTCGTATGATGGTTACCAATTATTTACTTTTTATTTAATTTTATGTATACTAATGATTGGTCTTTTTATTTACCCATTTTAAGGAATGGGACAATTTATTCTAAATGAACCTTCTATATAATTATAGAAAGGTTTTTTCTCTTGTTTCATTTCTCATAATAAACTATTTATAATAGGAGGAAATATAAAATGAGAAATCCAAATGGATTTGGTTGTGTTTATAGAGCACATGGAAACAGAAGAAAACCATATATTGCAAGAATTACAATTGGATGGGATGAAAATGGTAAACAACTTTTTGAACCATTAGGAAGTTTTGAAACAAAAGCAGAAGGAATTCAGGCATTAATCGAATATCACGATGCACCATATGACCCATATTCTAGCAAAAAGACATTTGCTGATGTATATGCAGACTGGTATAAAAAGAAATTCCAAAATAGTGATAATATAAAAGGTACCTCTAAGTCAAATAGAGTAGCTTATGAATATGCTTATCGTTGCAGTTCTACTCTACACAATATAAAATTCAAAAATCTCCGAACACATGACTTACAGGAGGCAGTTAATCACCTTGATAGCTATAGTAGTAAAAGCAAATTAAAAATGCTTTTCGGTCAATTATATCTTTATGCAACTAATATGGAAATTGTAAAAAAAGACTACTCTGAATTCGTTAATATTGGGGCAAAACCAGAATCAACACTTCTACGTCAAGTATTTACTGCTGACGAAATCGAATTTTTGTATCAACATTTAGACATACCATATGTTGATACGTTATTGTTAATGATTTTTCACGGTTTGCGTCCAACAGAGTTAATAACAATAAAAACAAAAGACGTATTTCTAGATCAGAATTATTTTGTTTGTGGGATTAAGACAGAAGCAGGAAAACATAGAACTATACCAATTAGTAAGTTAGCTCGCAAGTTTGTAGAACATTGGTATGCTAAGTCAACCGCTGAAAACTCTGAATGGCTTATTTCTAATCGAAATGGTCTTCAAATGAAGTACACAAATTATAATCGAGATATTATGCAAAAAGTGTTATCTTCTTTAGATGCGCATCATACTTTATATGATGCTCGACATTCTTTTGCTACTTATATGGATAAGGTGAATGCCAATAAGTTGTGTACACAAAAGATTATGGGGCATTCTCCCAAAAGTTTAATTGATAAAGTTTATACACATAAGACTTTAGAAGATTTGCAATTTGAAATTGATCGTTTAGAAACTTTATTTGATACGCAGAAACTACTCGATATCGTACAAAAGAAATATCGTTAATTTTTTTATCAAGGTAAAATAGACACACAATATACAAAATCTCTTCAAACCCTATCTAAATCAATCATTGTACGACTATTGTTACTACTAGTACATAATTCGTACACATATTAGTACACAATATGTACATTTCTTGTAATATATGGAAAAGAAAAACACGGTTTCCTGTCGTTTTGATCCGTGTTTTTTCTTACGCCTTTGCGGTTTCTACGCATTTTTTATATTTTTCTTTTTCTGATTTTGCTTCTGTTGTCTTTTTCAATGCAAAAGAAGTACGAATTTTATTCCATAATTCGTGCTTCTTTTTTGTATCATTCATACTTTCCTATCTTTTTTGGATTATACTTGCATTTTTTCCTTAGCTGTGCTAAAATGTTAGGCAAAGCTAACTTTTTTTTTCGAAAGGAGTCTTTATGTTAGAATTACAAGATATTTGTTTTACCAAAGACGGAAAACAAATTTTACAACATATTTCATTAACCATTCCCCATCAAAAGTTTATTGCCATCACAGGTCCAAATGGTTCTGGGAAATCTACTTTAGCAAAAATCATTATGGGTATTCTGAAACCAACCTCTGGCAAAATTCTTTTTCTAGGAAAGGATATTACCAATTTATCCATTACGGAACGTGCCAAACTCGGAATTGGCTTTGCTTTCCAACAACCAGTTCGCTTCAAAGGATTAACCGTTCAAGATTTACTTCATATTGCAGCAGGATGTGAATTAACTTTCACGCAGGCTTGCGATTATCTTTCCGATGTTGGTTTATGTGCCAAAGAATATATCCATCGTGAAATTACAGCCGAACTTTCTGGGGGCGAGTTAAAACGTATTGAAATTGCCATGCTTGCTGCTAAAAAGTCTACCCTTACCATTTTTGACGAACCAGAGGCTGGAATTGACTTATGGAGTTTCCAAAGTCTAATCCATGTGTTTGAAAAAATGCACCAAGAAACCAATGGTTCTATCGTTATTATCTCACACCAAGAAAAGATTTTGAACATTGCAGACGAACTCATCCTTTTAACCGATGGACAAGTTGAAAAGATTGGTAGCAAAGAGGAAGTGCTTCCTCTCCTTCTTGGGCAAAATCAAGTATGTGGTCGTTTGAAAAAGGAGGGATGTTAGGATGGCAGACTTAAATTCAATGGAAAAACATATTTTGAAACAAATTGCAGATATTGAAACCGTTCCAATAGGAGCATACAACATTCGTGAAAATGGAAAAGGCATTCTCCGACAAACCACTGCTAACATCGACATTATAACCAAAACAAACAAACCTGGTATCGACATTAAAATCAAAGAAAATACAAAAAACGAAAGTGTCCATATCCCTGTTATCCTTACGGAAGGTGGATTTAATGACATTGTCTACAACGATTTCTACATCGGTAAAAATGCAGATGTTGTCATCGTCGCAGGTTGCGGAATTCATAATAGCAGTTGCCAAACAGCAGAACATGATGGTATTCATTCCTTCTTTCTCGAAGAAGGTGCTCATGTAAAATATATCGAAAAACATTATGGCGAAGGCGATGGAAGTGGCAAACGTATTTTGAACCCAGAAACCATTGTCCATTTGAAAAAAGGTGCTACTTTAGAGATGGAAACTGTCCAAATAAAAGGTGTCGACTCTACGGTGAGAACAACAAATGCAGTTTTAGCAGAAGATAGCAATCTCGTTATCTCAGAACGAATTATGACGCACGGACACCAAACTGCTAAAACAGTTTTCAATGTTGACCTAAACGGAAAAAATTCTTCGACTCATGTGGCTTCTCGTTCCATTGCCAAAGATAACTCTACCCAAGAATTTATCTCCAACGTGAATGGAAATGCCGAATGTTTTGGTCACGTGGAATGTGATGCAATCATTATGGACCATGCCAAAGTAATTTCTACCCCTCAAATTGTTGCAAATTGCATTGATGCTAGTTTAGTGCATGAAGCAGCAATCGGTAAAATAGCAGGAGAGCAACTTATTAAACTAATGAGCCTTGGCCTAACCGAACAAGAAGCAGAAGAACAAATTATTAATGGATTTTTGAAATAATGGCCAAAAGGACGCCATAAACGTACGGCGTCCTTTTGCTGTGTCCTTACTCTTGGCAAAACGTTCGGGACTGTTTTGCCTTGTTGTACAGATCCACTCTTCCACTGGGCATCGGGATTTCTTTATGGAAAATACGACAGCGGTCTGGCCTCTGAACGCAAACAGCATGCACTTTCGTGCACCAGTTCAGCATCCGATAGGGACACTCTTTTTCCATTTTCACAGGAATTCTCCTTTCTTGAAAATTTGAGTTTGCGAGGTATCTCAAAAGATACCTCATTGTATTCCTCATTGGTCGATTTGTCAATTTTCATAAAATCTATTTTTTCCTTTCTTTTTTTCAGAAGTTATCATATAATGTTAGTATCCATTTTCTAATTAGAAAGTCGATGCAAAAATGCTCTTAATTAAAGGAGACGAAACATGAAAAAACTTTTATTCAAAGGATGTGGTACCGCTATCGCCACACCATTTACCAAAGATGGCGTAAATTTTGAGGAGTTTGGAAAACTGATTGAAGACCAAATTCGTGATTCGATCGATGCTCTTATCGTTTGTGGAACAACAGGAGAAGCATCTACGATGACAACAGAAGAAAAAAAGCAAACTATTGCATATGCAGTCAAGAAAGTAGCTGGTCGTGTACCAGTCATTGCTGGTACTGGTGGAAATTGTACCGCTTCTGTAATTGAAATGTCCATATGGGCTGAAAGCATTGGAGTAGACGGTCTTTTGGTCGTTACCCCTTATTACAACAAAACCACACAGGCTGGGCTTGTTGCACACTATGAGGCAATAGCAAATTCGGTTACACTTCCAATCATTCTATACAGTGTACCATCTCGTACTGGCGTTAACATTACACCAGAAACCTGCCTAGCACTTTCTAAAATACCAAATATTGTAGCCATCAAAGAAGCAAGCGGAAACATTTCACAAGTTGCTAAAATTGCTTCTTTGTGTCAAGACGAACTTGCCATTTATTCCGGAAATGATGACCAAGTATTACCTCTTTTATCTTTAGGTGGAGTTGGCGTTATCTCTGTTTTATCCAACCTTTATCCACAATTTGTTCACGATATGGTGATGGATTACTTTGCTGGTAACTTTGAAAAATCTAAAAATGCACAATTAGAAGCATTGGAACTCATTGATGCACTCTTCTGTGAGGTAAATCCAATTCCAGTAAAGGCTGGTCTTAACATGCGTGGCTATGACTTTGGAACACCACGTTTACCACTTGTTCCATTATCTGAAAAAGGAAGCAAAATGTTACAAACTGCTATCTCAAATTTTGAAAAAACACACGCTTAACATAGGAGGATTGCCATGATAAATGTACTAATTAACGGTTGTAATGGACGTATGGGAAAAGAAGTTGCAAAAGTCGTACAAGAACAAGAAGATATGACTGTAATCGCTGGTTTTGACCGTACAGAGTCAGATAATGGCTATTTTACTGTTTTTGCAGATTTTGCAAAATTACCAGTGGATAAAATTGATGTCATTATTGATTTTTCGGTTCCAGAGGCTACTTTTGCTATGTTATCTTTCGCGAAAAAACATCATATTCCAATGGTCATTGCCACCACTGGATTTAGCCAAGAAGAACGTACGCAAATTCAAAAAGAAGCAAAGGAACTTCCAATTTTTCAGTCTGCAAATATGTCTTTCGACATCAACTTAATGGGAAAAATTGTTGCAGAACTTGCCAAAAATTTACCAGATACGGATGTTGAAATTATTGAAGCACATCATAACCAAAAGATTGATGCACCAAGCGGAACTGCTATTTTATTGGCAGATAAAATCAATGCAGAATTGCCAGAAAAATGTGATTATGTGTTTGACCGCCACGCAAACCGTAGCAAAAGAGGAAAACACGAAATTGGTTTTTCTTCTATCCGTGGTGGAAATATTGTTGGTACCCATACCGTTCAATTTATTGGTGGAAATGAAACATTTGAAGTAACACATACCTCATATTCTAGAACGGTTTTTGCAGAAGGTGCTGTGAAGGCTGCTCGCTTCTTAACCAATATGCCAAATGGTTTTTATGATATGAACGATTTATTGAAACACTAACCTTAGAAAAAGACTTTTCTTCGGAAAGGTCTTTTTTGCATTTTATGGTAACTTATGTTATACTATATCTATTAGGTTACGTTGACCTAGCACTCGAAAGGGTGCAAAAATCTTCCACGTATTGTGGAGAAAGGATATGGTTTTCCAATGTTCTACGAACCGCTTCGCCTAATGAAACCATTTGACTCTGTCAAGCAACTACTCAATTACTCCAAGCGCGTAGAAATCCCTGGGAAAGGACTTCCCAACAAACGGTACTACAAGATGGAAAATGGAAACATCTTGTATACCTACAACCCCAAGTTCACCTATTTGACACTGCCCTGGCCGGGGCTGGAGGACTTCTTGAAAGAATATGGTTACAAGGAGTCCAGAAAACTGGAACTTCCGGTTCCCATCCCGGTCGACTGGTATTCAGATTTTACCTTGCTGTATGAGCAAATGAAACTGCAATACTGGGCTGCTGCCTTTGATAAGTGCAAGCAGTCCGCAGAGGCAAGCAATCTCCAGCCGGTCGAAATTCACGAAGAAGTGGTATTCCACGACCTCACGTTCCACGACTACACTTTCCATGAAATGACCACTCGCTCGTTCGTGAAGCCGTCCAATATCACTTGTAAAGGGATGGTGCACGCCTTCCCCATCTGCAATGGAGTTAAAAATGTTGGTACTTTCATTTACTGCGAAACCTTTTTGGTTGTTTGCGACGAATATGGACGTACCTTCCTACTCCAGCAGACAAGTGAGGAAAAGTCCCTCATCCCGGTTGTGAACCGGTTGATTGAGGCGGGCTATACCATTAACCCGACACCGAACGAGTATGTGAACTTCCAGGAAAACTAATCCGCAAAGCAAGAGCTGGCCTCCAATGGGGGCTAGCTCTTTGCTTATTTCTTTCTTGTTTAACCTATCCATTTCCCACTTTTTTTATTTTTTCTCCGTTTTTGCTTGTAATTTTTTCGTGTTTATGTTATGATAGTTAATAGTCAGTTTTATAAAGCATATAGGAGGTGCAAGTTACAATGGCAAAATGTGAAATTTGTGAAAAATCATTAGCACATGGAAATAAAATCAGTATCGCTCGTTCTCACGTAAGTAGAAGAGCTACTAGAACATTCAAGCCAAACCTAAGAACAGTTAAGGCTGTTGTTGATGGAGAAACAAAAAGGATCTCCGTATGTTCAAAATGCCTACGTTCTGGAAAAGTTACAAGAGCTTAATGATTGAAATAAAAATAGATAAAAAGCAACTACATCCGTAGTTGCTTTTTTGTTTTCTTATGTATTCTCTTTAATACCGAATACAAATTTCACAAAACCTCTCAAAAATTTTGGTACTTTTTTCACAACAATTTTCATTTTTTCTCACTCCTTTTCCTTTGGTTAGCAAAATAGCCACATAAGCCCGGTAATAATAACAATTGCTCCAATTAGAAATATCCAACCAGTAAATGGAAGTAATATTACGAGTAACATACCTACACCAAATCCAATTAAGCAAACTCCTAATGTTTTTTTCAGTATATCTAACATCATTCCATTACCTCCTTTTTGTATATTATATTCAGTCTTTTTGTAAACGTGCTTCTTGATTCTTTCGTTTTTTGTAATATAATGGAGGAAAGTAAAGAAATCAAGGAGGACTTATGGCAAAATTTCAAAAACAAAAAAAGCAAAACTTTCCGATGCTTTTCGATATCCTAAAAGCATACTATCCAGAAGCAACTTGTAGCCTAGATTTTGCAGAACCATTTGAATTAGTTATTGCAGTCATGCTTTCCGCACAGTGTACAGACGAAAGAGTGAATCGTACAACCAAAGATATTTTTCCGCATTACTCTACCCCAGAGGATTTTGCAAAAATTCCATTAAAAACATTAGAAACACTAATCCATCCTTGCGGGTTCTACCAAACAAAAGCAAAGAATATTAAGGCAACTGCCCAAAAGATTGTAGAAGATTTTGACGGAAAAGTACCGGAAGATATGGAAAGTTTGATGACACTTCCTGGCGTTGGGCGCAAAAGTGCCAATGTTATTATGTTGGATGTATTCCATAATCCACAAGGAATTGCAGTTGACACTCATGCAAAGCGCTTATCTTATCGCTTGGGATTATCTTCCGAAACAGATCCGAGTAAAATAGAACAAGACTTATTAAAAGCTCTGCCAAATTCCTATCTTTTTGAGGTCAATCATCTTCTTGTTTGGCATGGACGTAATTGTTGTACTGCCCGTAGTCCCAAATGTGATACTTGTCCACTTGCTAACCAATGCCCACGAAATGGAATTTAGCTAAGTTTTTGAATATTATTCTCATTTTTTTGAATACTATAGGATATAGAGGTGATGTTTTTTGACGAACATAAATTGCTCATTGAATTGTGTTTATCAAAAGGAAGGCGTCTGTCATTTGGATCATACAAAAAATATTCAACTTGAACATAATCAAACAGACTGCGCCTACTTTCGTTCCAATTCACAAAAGAAATAAGACACTCACTTACCCAAGCAAGGACAATTCTCATTTTCCGAGAATGTCCTTGCTTTTTTCTGCGACTAGGAATATAATGGGTGGTAGAAATATCAATAGGAGGAGTTTTTATGAAAAAATTTCAAAAAGTGCTCTTGATCGCACTTATTTTTGTTCTTGCTTTTACTACCTTTGCATTTGCAACAGAAGGCGAAAGGCAAATTCAACCAAGGACCTCAGAACCAGTCGTTACATCCGCTAATCCAGATGATGGCATTATGCCAATCAGTGATGAAGTACCAGTAACAACTGGAACAGAAGAAATGCCAGAAATTATCTACAAAGATGTTTTCCGTTTTGACGAAAAAATCGAATTCAATGATTTAGTCGATGGAAATGCCTTTTTATTCGGAAATACTGTTCATGTATCTGGCGAAATCAATGGAAGTGCCTACATTTTTGCCAATGAAGTAGTCATTGAGGAAAATTCATACATTTACCACTCTCTTTATGTTTTTGCTAACAAAATTACCATGAATGGCGTATGTTATGACCTTTATGGTGCTTGTAATGAATTTCAAATGGGAGAAAACAGCTATGTTTATCGTGACTTGAATCTAGGTTGTGCTTCTGTTGAGATCTTAGGATATGTTAATCGTAATGCTAATATTGCAACTGATTCTTTAGTTCTTAATCATCCAAATGGAGCAACTATTTTAGGAGATCTAAATTATACCGCTCCAAGAGAGTTCGTTATTGATGAACAAGCAGTTGCAGGAACCACTACTTTCCGCTTAGAGAAAGAAGATACTGAAAAAGTAGAAACATTTGGGGATATTCTTTATGATAAAGTCTTAGAAGTTATTTTCATTTTTGTTGTATTCTTACTTGCTATGTTACTTGCACCAAAATTTGTAAAACGCTCTGGCGAATATGCTTTTAGCCTAAAATTAGTGCATGCTCTATGGATTGGTGTTGTTGCAACAATTGTATTATTCTTCTTAGACATTACTCTATTATTCCTATTACCAAAACTAGCATTTGTTACCATTCTATTAACTTTTGCAGGAATTATCCTAACTGCTCCTGTATTTGGAATTGCTTTCACATCTGCTATTGCAAACAAGGCTAATATGAACAATTTTGGATTAAAAGTTCTATTAAGTTTAGGACTTTCCGTTGCTATGATACTTCTTGTTTCTATCCCAGGTATTGGATTTATTTTTGGTTCTGCTTACTACATTTTAGGTTTAGGATTTATAGTTCTTTACCTATTTGATGGAGAAAGAAGAAAAGGAAAGAAAGTACCAGAAGAGAAAAAAGAAGAAATTGCAAAACCAGAAGAAACAAAATAACAAAGAAAGGGAACTCAAAATGCTGAGTTCCTTTTTTTGACTTTTTTTCCATTTTATGTTACCATATATTTGATTGGCGCCTTCATGCGCCAGAAAAGGAGGAATTTTTATGGATAAAAGTCACTGCAAAACCTATCTCGCAATGGATCACCGTTTACCTTTCACCGACATTAACCTTCCCCCTTGTACCACTGGCCGGCTTGCAAACCATCTGATGGGCTTAGCGCTGGAACAGGGTGGACATACCAAGGAAATTGGCTTTTCCGCAAACGGAGGAATGTACATGCAAATGACGTTCCCTAAGTCCGAGAGCGGACAACAGTTCTGTGAAAAGGCCAATATACTTATCGAGCGCTGGTTGTCCACCACCCAAACTCCGTCCCCTCTCAGTCGGAATAACCCCGACTGGAAAGCCAATCTGTCCGACACCTTGGAGGTTTATCGGGAGATGCAGGAAAGACTGCAACCTCTCCTCCATTATCTGGACGGCGTCAGCGAAAAAGACGCCATCGATGTGTTGGAAAAGGCTTACGGGCTATGTCCGGAGTTGGAGGAGACCGTTCTTGTGCTTGGCAAGATGGTTCAGGCTTATTTGGCGGCTCAGGAGCCGGTTGAAATCCAGCCCGAATCCTATGGCTGTCAGAAGTAAGACCACACGGCCAAAACGTGCCACCTCGATTGGGGTGGCACATTTTCTTCTTATACTAAAAAAATTATTCTGTGAAGGTTATTTTGAGATAATAAATTTTCCTATTATTTCTATATTTTCAATTCTGTTGATTGCAAGGCATTTCTTTCCTAAATCTTTTATGGAAGCCCCTAAATGATACATCTCCTTATCTTCTATTAGTATAAATCTGTCATGAAATTTATTGATTTTAGCAACTTTTAAGATTGGATACTCCTTGTTACATTTTTTATATCTAATTTCTCAATATTACTTTTATCACTTGTTGATATAACAGCCTCTACATTTCTTTTTCGCTAGCATTTTCAAAACATTATTATGCCTTTTTTATTGTTTCGATTGCTTTTGCATAATCTTTGGATGAAAGTATGGCTGTTCCTGCCACGATCATATTGGCTCCTTTTTCTACTAGCATTGCTACATTATCTAATGTAACTCCTCCGTCTACTTCAAGGTCAATATCAATACCATTTATTTCGCAATATTTTCGCATTTGAGCAATTTTTTCAATGGCAGTCTCTAACATTCTCTGTCCGACCTTTTCCTGGCTCTACAGTCATTATAAGGACCATATGAAGGTATGGCAAGAATTCCGTTATTTTTTCGATCGGTGTATTCGGGCTAATGGCTAGTCCTACACGGCAGTTTCGTTCTTTTACATATTGCAAATATTCAAAAACTTGCTTGTTGTCCTTGCAAGCCTCATAATGGAATGTAATCAAATTTGGTTCATAAATTAAATAACTATCGATATAGCTTTTGACATCTTCCACCATTAAATGCACATCTAATGGCAAATTAGAAATACTATTCAAGTATTCACAATATTCTCGCATTGTGCTACTGGTATCATTGGGTACAAATTTTCCGTCCATGACATCAATGTGGAAATAGTCTGTTTTTGCTGCTTCTAAATCATACAATGTACGAATGGCATTTTCACGTTCTACGTTTAAGAGTGATGTTGCTACTTCTACCATCTTCGTGCCTCCTTTTCTTTCAATTCTTCATATATTTTTTGGTATCTTTCATATCTTCCGCTTCTCTATTTTCCCTTCTTCTACTGCCTGTTTAATTCCACAAATTTTCTCCTTTTGATGTTGGCATCCTTTGTACTCGCATTTCTCACGGTAAGCATCAAACTCCGGAAAATATTGTTCTAATTCCTCACTTGGAATTTCGGAAATGTCAAAGGTAGAAAAGCCCGGTGTATCCGCTAGATATGAATTGGCTCCAATTTTATATAGCATTACACTGGTTGTTGTATTTTTTCCTCTTTGATTTTTCTGGCTAATTTCTCCCTCTTTGGAGGTTTCTTTTTGAAAAATTCCATTGGTTAGTGTAGATTTCCCCACACCTGAATTTCCGGAAAAGGCAGTGGTTTGTCCCTCTAATAATGGAAGCAATTTCTCCATTCCTTTTCCTGTTTTTGCGTCTGTTTCAATGACAGAATAGCCAATTTTTTCATAGGTTTGTTTCACTTGTTGCATTTCTTCTGAATCTGCTAAGTCCATCTTGTTCAAACAAATAACGGGATGAATTCCCACAAATTGAGCAAATATGAGTTGTTTATCTAATAGGATATAGTCTGGCTTTGGTAATTTCATCGAAACCACGCAAATAATCTGGGTTAGGTTCGCCATCTTTGGTCTTTTCAAATACGTTTTTCTTTCTTCTAATCCGTATAATACAGCCTTCCTGTTTTTCTTCGTCTAAGATTTCGATAGTAACCTGGTCCCCTGCTACGAGTAGGTCTTGCTTGAACTTTCCTCTTGCCTGGCAAGAATAGACATGGTCATTTTCCAACTCGACTAAATAGCGATTGGAACCGGTATGAATAATCGTTCCATTTTCCAACTGTTTTTTCTCCTTTTGCGAAAAGGGTATTGCCTAACTTGGCGGATACCCTTTTTCTTGTTTTAATTAAAATTAAAGATTGGTTGTTTCTCAATGTTTTGTTGTTTACGGTCTTTTAGGTTTCCATCCACATATACCGAAACTTGAACATTTCCAACACCTGAAATTTTCAAACTAATATTTTCTTTGGCTGGTGAATATTTTTTGTTTTCTACAGTATCTTCGGAACCATCTCCGGATTTTACCACTACTTTCAAGGTTACTTGTGGTTCTGCTGCTGTGCTACCGGTTGTGTTTGTTCCATTGACACTATTGTTGTTTGGCTTTGGCGCCGTATAGCCTGTTAAAGATTTTAGGTTAATATTAACGGTTCCATCCACTAATTTTGCAATTTTGTTAATGGTAATGGTAATCTTCGTGCCTTCTTCTACTTCAGTTCCAGAGTCAACACTTTGTTTTAGAACAACACCATTTTCCTTAGTATTATCTTCTGCATACTCTACATTTACTTCTAGTTTCTTCTCGGTTAAAATTCGTTTTGCATCCGCTTCTGCTTTTCCAACAACGGAGTCTACCATAACTTTTGGAATTCCAGTACCAATGCTAACAATTACTTTTACGGTTTCACCTGCATTAATTTCTGTTTTCTCGTCTGGTTCAACACGGATTACTTTTCCTTCTTCAATCTTGGTGCTCTTTTCTTCTACCTTTTCTGCTTTCAAATTTGCTTCTCTTAGTTTTTCTTCTACTTCTTCAAAAGTTTTTCCGCCTAAAGCAGATGGTACTGTTGTTTTTTCAGTTCCTTTGCTTATGACTACTTTAATTGTGCTTTTTTCTTTAATGCGGTAGTTTTCAATGAATTTTGGCTCTTGGCTAATAACCATTCCCGCTTCATATTCAGAACTAAATTCTTCGCCAGATACTTCATATACAATCTTTTTATCTTCTGCTGTTTGGCGTGCTTGTTCATTGGTCATTCCCACTAAATTTGGAATATATACATCTTTTACCGTATTGGCTTTGGATACAATGGTAACAATGCTGTACGTAATGACTAAGGCTAGCAAAAAGATGAGAATAAAACTCAAAATGATAACTGGTACCTTTGCTTTTGGATGTTCGTCAAAGAACCTTGCCATTTTTCCTTTTTTCTTTCCCTTTTTGTTCATTGCTTCTGGCTTTTCTGCTTCTTCCTCTAAGTGAAGAGTAGAAATGATTTGGGTTGCACCATCTTCTGCTAAGTCTTCTTCTACAAAATCTCCCTCTGGATTTTTTAGGGCTAATGTAAGATCTTTTATCATTTCGGTTGCAGATTGATAACGAAGTCCCACTTCTTTTTGAATGGCTTTCATAATGATACGGTTTACAGCAAATGGAATCGATGGGTTCAATTTCATTGGTTCTACTGGTTTTTCTTGCATATGTTTTAACGCAACCGAAACCGCTGTATCTGCGTCAAATGGCACTCTTCCGGTTAACATTTCATACATCACAATACCAAGGGAGTAAATATCTGATTTTGCATCTGTAAAGCCCCCCCTTGCATGTTCTGGTGAGAAATAGTGGACAGAACCAATGGTGGTTCCAAAAGCAGTAATCGTTGAGTTAGAAACTGCTTTGGCAATTCCAAAATCCGTTACTTTGGCAATTCCATCTTCAGTAATAATGATATTATGTGGTTTTACATCACGGTGTACAATATTATTTTTATGGGCTGTTTCTAAGGCTGATGCAATTTGAATTGCAATATTAACAGACCATTTCCACGGAAGTGCACCATCTTCATTGATAATTTGCTTTAAGGTTTTTCCTTTCACTAATTCCATTACGATATAGTAAATATTGTCTTCATTAGCTACATCATAGATGGATACAATGTTGGATTGGCTAAGGCTTGCTGCTGATTGTGCTTCGGTATTAAAACGGCGGATAAATTCTTCGTCCGTTGTAAATTCGTCTTTTAATACCTTAATGGCAACATAACGATTTAGGACATGGCACTTTGCTTTGTATACCGTTGCCATTCCTCCTACTCCTATTTTTTCTAATATTTCGTATCGATTTCCAATTATTTTTCCTACTAAATCCATACTCAGAACTCTCCTCACTTGATTACGATAACCGTGATATTATCCGGTCCGTCCATTTTTGTTTGCTTCTTCAACTAGCATTTTGGAAGCCTTGTCTGGCTCCTGCTGAGAAGCAATTTCATACAATTTGGCATCTGGTACCATATTGCTAAGTCCGTCAGTGCACATGACAATTACGTCATCTTTCAAATAGCCTTTCACATAGACGTCTGGCTCTACCATACTGCTAACACCGAGGGCTTTTGTTATCATATTCTTTTTTGGATGGTGAACTGCTTCTTCTTTGGTAATCTTGCCATCCTCTACTAATTGCTGTACATAACTATGGTCTTTGGTTAATTTGCGAATAAATTCTTTGCGAATACGGTAAATTCTACTATCTCCTACATGTCCAATATATAACTTGTTATTATATATGAAACATAAATCCAAAGTAGTACCCATTCCCTCTAATTCTTTCTCACTTTTTGCTTTTTCAATCACAACCATATTGGCATATTCAATCGCACTTCGGATAAGTGCTAATATGCTTTCTCGGTCATTTTGGCTAGAAGCAAAATTATTTTCAAAATATCCCTTTACCGCTGCTACTGCAAGAGAACTTGCCACTTCTCCTCCATTGTATCCTCCCATTCCGTCTGCTACAATGTATAAATTGAGGCGTTCTTCTTTTGCACAGTAGTAACTGTCTTGGTTATTTTCTCTTACTTTCCCAATATCTGATTCGGCAAAAGCCTTCATGCTTCCTCCTATTCTTTTTGGTTCTTTCTACGTAGTTGCCCACAGGCTGCTTCAATATCTGAACCTAATTCTCGACGGATTGTTGCTACAATTCCGTTTTCGTTGAGATAATCTCGAAACTTCATGATGTTTTCATTGGTACTTTTGGTATATGCCCCATTTTCAATTTTGTTGATGGGAATTAAATTCACATGACAGAGCATTCCTTTCAAGAGTTTGACTAATGCTTTGGCATCTTCTAGGTTATCATTATTTTCCTTGGCTAAAGCATATTCAAAAGAAATGCGTTTATTCGTTTTGGCAATGTATGCTCGGCACGCTTTCATCAATTCTTCGATTGGATAGGCATTATTGACTGGCATCATACTGCTTCTTTTTTCATTGGTCGTAGCGTGTAAGGAAATGGACAGGGTGCATTGAAATCCCTCTTCTGCGAAATCATAAATTCTTGGCACAACTCCACTCGTTGATACGCTGATGTGTCTGGCTCCAATATTTAATCCTTTTTGGTTGTTCAAAATGCCAATAGCTTTCATGACATTATCGTAGTTATCAAAAGGCTCTCCAATTCCCATAAATACAATGTTGGAAATCTTAGAACCAGTATCTTGCTCGACTGCTAAAATCTGCTCGACAATTTCCCCTGGCGTTAAATTGCGGATAAAAGGAATTCCAGTTGAAGCACAAAACTTGCACCCCATCTTACATCCAATTTGGGAAGAAACGCAAAGTGTTTTTCCATGATGGTATTCCATCAAAACTGTTTCGATTGCATTTCCATCTAGTACATCAAACAGATACTTTTTGGTTCCATCTGCAGACTCCTGCTTGCGTAAGATTTTGTAATTGCACATTGTATAATTTTCGGCGAGTTTGCTTCGCAACTCCAAAGATAAATTGGTCATATCCTCAAAACTGGTTACTTTGTCTACATAGAGCCATTTGAAAATTTGCTCAGCACGAAATGCTTTTTCTCCAATGGATTTTAATTCTTCCTTTAGTTCCTCTAAATTATAGTCTTTTATATTTTTCATTTTCGCCATTCTTCCTATTTTCTTCCCTTCTTTTATACCACAACCATTGTTTTTTTTCAATAGTTGTAACACAAAAGAAAAATAGCAGTCTTTTAAGGAGAAAATCCATCGAAAGATTTTCTCCTTTTTCTTAGTTATTTAGTTCTTTTAATTCTTCTTCCACATTCTCCCAAGGATACACCGAAACAAGCCAGTAGTTGATGTTTCGTTTTTCACATTCTTCTTTGGAAAGTTCTTTTGTTTCATTAGTTGTCATTGCCCAAGTTGTAAAACACACATTTTCCACACTATTTTCATATGTGGCATCTCTTGTGAGTGAAACATATATGATTTTTACCGTTTCTCCGAATTTTTGTCGTAGCATATTAGCTGCTATATTCGCGGTTCTTCCTGTAACATGATTGCCTTCCACCAACAAAATACATTCATTCTCTTGCAAGTCTGTATTTTGCACATAATCTAATCCAATTTTGGTATCAATCGCATTGGTTTCCGAATTATGTTTTAGTTGAATTGGTAACATATCTACTACATCAAACAAATGCGAAAACTTGATAGCAGGTACACCTCCACCTCGCATAATAGGTGCAATATAGCGGATAGATAAGTGGGCTTCTTCTAAATATTGCTTTACTTCTTGATAAATCTTCTCAATAAATTGGTCTATTCTTTCCCACGAAATTAAATCTAAATCCTTTTCCGTATATTCGTATTTCATTTCTACCCTTTCTGCAATCTCAAAATTGCTTCTCTATTTTTTCTTTTTCTGCATTACATAAATTGTGATAACAATTCCCAAAATAACGGCTATTCCAAATACAATCCCACCAACAATCCACGTATTGTTGGTTCCTGGTTGTGGTTCTTTTGTATTGGCTAATGTATTTTCGGTAATGGCTACTGGTTGATTACTTCTTCCGTGCCATATTTTCCGTGTTGGTTTGTGGTATCACCAGATTTTGTTCTCCCATCTTTCTTCCTCCTAAATCTTTCTTAGTACTTGTTCGACTGCTTCGATGCTTTCCTTTGGTGTGGATGCACCAGCCATAATTCCCACTACATCGCTTGCTTGGAAATCGGCTAAATCTAATTCTTCTACCGTTTCTACAAGGTATGTTTCTTCGCACTTAGCTTTAGCCACTTCGTATAGTTTCTTTGTGTTAGCACTATTTTTTCCACCAATAATAACCATTTTGCCCACTTTTCTTGCCATTTCTTTGGTTTCCTCTTGGCGTAACCTCGTAGAAGCACAAATGGTATTCTCAATGATTAAATCTGGACATTTTTCAAGTAAATGTTGCTCAATCTTCTCAAATTTTTCAAGCGAATAGGTTGTTTGTGAAAGTAGTGCTAATTTCTGAAGACCGCTCTGTTGATAGGCTTGCCATGCTTCTTCGACTGCTTCTGGCTGTTCTAAGATATATCCTTTTTCAACAAGGCTAAAAGTTCCAATGTTTTCTGGATGTTCTTTGCCTCCTGTTAGAATAACAAAAGCACCATTTTGAGAATGTTCTTGGGCTAATTTATGCAAGTGTAGCACCTTTGGACAAGTCAAATCCAAATATGCAATGCCTTTTTCTTTGGCAGTTTCATACACTTTTTGGGCTACTCCGTGGGCACGAAAAATAACGGTCTTTGTGCTATCGGTTACTTCTTCTAAGGTGTCAATCGTTTTCATTCCCCCATTTTCTAAAGTATCTACCACTTGGCGATTATGGACTAGTTCACCTAAACAGTACATACCTTTTTCCTTTGCTACTAATTCTCTTGCTCCTTGCACGGCTCGGTCTACGCCAAAACAAAAGCCAGCATTTTTCCCAATGATAATCTCCATCGATATTTCCTTTTCTTGTTCTTTTAGAGATATTTAATCACACTTTTGGATTTTCTGCAAGGTTATCTTGCTATCCCCAAAAGGTTTGGGTATAATATGGATAAGAAAAACAAAGGAGGAAACAATGACACCACATATTGAAGCAAAAAAAGAGGAAATTGCAGATTTTGTCCTTATGCCAGGCGACCCACTTCGTGCCAAATATATTGCAGATAATTTCTTAGAGGATGTTATTCAAGTTAATTCCATTCGTAATATGATAGCCTTTACCGGCAGTTATAAAGGAAAAAGGATTACGGTTTTCCCTTCTGGAATGGGTATTCCAAGTATGGGAATTTACAGTTATGAACTATTTAAGTTTTATGATGTACAAACCATTCTACGACTTGGTTCTTGCGGAGCACTTACCACAGATTTAGACCTACTCGACACTGTTTTGGTAGAAAGTACCTTTAGTGAAAGCAACTATGCCCTTTCGATGTGCAATGTACAAGAACACGTTGCACAAGCAAGTGTAGAATTGAATAAGAAAATCTTAGAAACCAGTAATAAAATAGATATTCCTGTGGTACTCGGAAATATTTTGACCAATGAATTTTTTGACCTTTATGCAGAAGATATTGAAGAAGTAAAGGCAAGATGTCCACAAGAAATGCACATTATAGCGAGTGAAATGGAAGCATTTGCTTTGTTCTATAACGCAAAATATTTTAACAGAAATGCTGGCTGTATGCTTACCGTAGTCGACTCCAAGAAAACCAGCCAATCCCTTTCCCCAGATGCAAGACAAACTAGCCTAAATGATATGATACGACTTGCCTTGGAAACCAGTTTGAAATATTAGCAATGCCAAAAGCCACCCAACAGGATGGCTTTTTTTGTATTGGAAAATTTATATTTTGAAATTTATTCAACTAAGGTTATACGGGCATATCCATTGCCACTGTGTCCTCTTTCATTACCACCACCTGGTGCTGGGAAGGATTGATTTCCTGCTGTCATAATATCTCCATAACTACCACCGCCTCCGCCAGCACCCCACGGACTGTAGTTATTGCCTCCGCCGCCACCCGTGTATCCGCCTCCACCTCCGCCAGCGCCGGTACGGTCTGCACCAGAGCCACCTCCACCGAAGCCTCCATCTCCCCCTTTAGAATTAGTAACGCCAAATCCTCCACCTCTCGGACATATACCGCCGACTCCCTTAGGTTCCCTTTTCTGAACTCCATCGAATCCATTCGTCAACCACCCAGCACCTCCACCTCCAGAGGAGTAATTCAATGAGCCGTCTCCACCATTCCCTCCGTATCCTTCCGAACCACCTGCTCCATTCCCCCTCCCTCCACTAGAATTGGTGGACAACTTCGTACCTGACCCGACACCACCGTTAGCAGTCGCATCTCCGTCTCCTCCTCCGCCTCCACCAGCAACAGCCAACGGATAATCATCATTCACATTACCATAAATGAAACTACCACCTCCACCGCCGCCCGCTATTCCCATCGTTTCCTTTCTTCCCTGCTCCCCCAACAATAACTCCAATCGTTTGAACTACATTCAGCGTTATATTTCTAAGAGCATACGCCCCCTTACCGCCAGTATTTCCCCCACCTTGTGCTCCCCATACTTCTAGTTTATATTTTCCTGCATCTAAAGTAATTTGCTGTGCATTTCCTGTATAGGCAAAATCTCTCTTTCCCCCTGAAACAGCATATAACGTTTTCTCATTTATATTTCCTGCTTTATCCTTTACTATTACTTTTAATGTATATCCTGTTAAGTCTGTTAATCCTGTATATTGATATGTATTACTTGCTTGTGTTGATTTACTTGTACTTGCTAGGAAATATTGGTATCCTCCTCCTGTTGCTTGTCCACTTACTCCAAATTCGTTATTGTCTACTTTTACATTGATTGTACTTTCTGTTCTTGCTGTCCTTGTAAAACTTGTTATAGTTGGTACCGTTATATCTCTTGTTACTTCTACTGTATTCGTTGTTACTAGTTTTCCCTCCTTGTTATAGTTGTGTACTTTTACTGTCCAATTTCCATCTGCTTGTAATTGGATTGTTCTTGTTTCTTTATCTCCTAATTGGTATTCGTCTGTTGGTAATTGCTGTCCTTGTGTTACTGCATTTCCTAACATACTTCCTGCTTTATCTACAGTCCCTAATACCTGATATGTTGTCTTCATAATATCTACATTGTTACTATCTTGTCCTCTAAATTTTAATTCTACTGTATCACTTCTATAATAACTTCTTCCACCTTCTCCTGTTGTTTCTCCTGCTATTGGATTATTACTTATCCATAGTGATGGTTTTGCTATTACATCTGTTATCGCTATATTCCCTGCTTGGTCTGTTACCATTACATACATATCATACGTCTTTTGCTGATTTAGTCCTGTATATAGTTTTTCTGCATTTGCACTTACTGTACTTGTATAATCTTCTAGGCTTGTAGATAGCTTATGTCGATATGTATACGCATTACTCGTTAATCCTGCTCCTGTATCTTCTGCACTTATCTTTACCTTAAATCCTTGTCCTGGTATTTGTTCTCCTGTATAGGATTTTATCATTGGTCTTGTTGCATCTTTCTTTAACGTTAATACTTCACTTGAAGATAATCTCATTCCTCCTGCATCATAGGAGTATGCTGTGATACTATACGTTCCGTCTGCTACGATTCTAAATGTTGTTCCATTCGTTATTTCTACTTCGTCTGAGTCAAAGGCTCCTACTCCTGTTACTTCTACATCTCCTATTTGTCCAGTACTGGTTGCTACTCCTCTTACTCTGTATTTTATCTTTTTAGAGCCTGTATCTGTTCCTAGTACACGAAGTGTTACATTACTGGTGTACCATTTATTTGCTCCTTCATTTCCACTAGCTATTGATACAGTTATTCCTCCTGTTGTACTTCCTCCCGTTAGCCTCTTAAACCACATTATGGTTGGGTTCGATTTATTTCCTGCTGTATCATAGGCATAGGCTGTGATAGTATACTCTCCATCCTTCGTAAAGGTCAATGTTCCACCATTTTCTATATCTAATTCCCTTACCAATCCACTTGGATAAAGTTCAT
>CANSOY010000024.1 GCA_947648765.1 uncultured Clostridium sp. | reverse complement strand
GAAGAAAATCTCAAGTAGCAACTGGAATCGTAGTAACAAGAGATACCGTAAATCCGATAGCCAATACACCGACAGTAACAAGTGGAACACAAGGAGAAGCAGGATATTATAGAAGTAATGTGACAGTAAAAATATCTGCAAGTGACGCAACTGGACCATTGAAAAAGGTAACTTACCGAGTAACAGGAACTGCAAAAGGAGCAAATGGAAAAGGAACTGTAGCAAATACAACGGTTGCCGAAAACCAAACGATTGATACAGGAGAAGTAGAGATAGCGAACAATGGAACAATCCAAATACAAGCAGATGGAAGGTGGACAGTAACGGCATATAGTTATGATAAGTCAGGAAGAAAATCTGCAGTAAGTGGAAGTTTAGTCTTTACAAGAGATACTGTAAAACCAACCATAAGTAGTTTTACAAGGACAGCAAGAACAGGAACAACAATCAATGTAAGTGTAAGTGCAAGTGATGCGTTCAGTGGATGGGCTTCAGGAGGAGGTTATACATACTATTTAGGAACAACGGCTAAAAGTACTACAACGGCTAGTACATATCAATATTCAGGATTGACAGACTTGACAAATTATACATTAAAAGTAACTGTGAAAGATAAAGCGGGAAATGTGAGTGATGAAAAGACACTAACAACAATGAGTGCAGGTAGTAAGAACTTTGATTATACAGGAGGTATACAAACATTTACTATTCCAGGAAGCGGGGAGTATAAGTTGCGTGTAATAGGTGCGGGTGATGGGTCTACCTCGAAGGGTGGTACTGCCGAGGGCACAAAACATTTTGAACAAGGTGACATAATATACATTGTTGTGGGTGGCACAGGAGGAAATCATGAAGGTGGATATAATGGGGGCGGTGCGGGATTTGTTGGAGGTGGAGGCGCAACGCACATGGCTCAAAGAAGTGGAGTTTTGTCATCATTGGAAGCAAATAAAAGCAGTGTGCTGCTAGTTGCTGGAGGCCGGTGGAGGTCATTCGAAAGGATACTATAGCGCCAATGCTAACGGTGGAAATGGTGGAGGAAGTGTTGGAGGAGACGGACTTACAAGTATGTATTGGGGTTATGCAACTGTTCGTGCTGCAAAAGGTGGCACATCGAATAAGGGAGGCACTGCAGGAATCAATGCCTATGGCTATGGGCAGGCTGGTGAAAATGGGAAATTCGGACAAGGTGGAGCTGGCTACTCGTTTTTGACAGGAGGAGGCGGTGGAGGAGGCGGTTGGTTTGGTGGAGGAGGTGGCGGACACGACTACTGGACCAAAGCTGATGGCTCGAATGATGTTGCGTCGGGAGGCGGTGGTGGTGGATCTGGGTATGTAGGTGGGGTAACCAACGGAACGTTCGGTGTCGCTTCCGGATTCGGATCAGGATCAGCCATGCTGACCTTGATTGAGTGAACCAACTTGGCCAGATATTCTAACTTGTGAAAGGGAGATATCGCAAGACTTTCTTTGCAAAGAATAGAATTTTGAAAATACTAAAGACTTCGTCAGATATATTTTGATGAAGTCTTTTCTTTTATGCAGTTGTTGTGGTAAGATAAGAAAAAAGAAGAAGTTGGAGGAAATATGGAAGTTTTAATTGCAAGCAAAAATCCAGGTAAGATAGAGGGAGCAAAGTTAGCATTTGCAGGGTATTCGGATGTGTTTTCAGATGTATCCATTACTGGAATTAGTGTGCCATCTGAGGTGCCAGAAGAGCCAGTCAATGAACAAATTATGCAAGGTGCTATCAATCGTGTGGCAAATTTGAAGAAATATGCCTTAGATAATGGAATTTCAGCAGATTTATATCTATCTGTTGAAAGTGGAATAACCAATCAAATGGGGACTTGGCTTATTGTGAATATGGCTTGTATCGAAGATGATATGGGAAAAAGAAGTTTTGGAACAAGCAGTGGTTTTCCGGTGCCAGACCGTTATGTGGACGAAATTATTTCTTCGGATTTAAGTGTGCTCATGGAGAAAATCTTTGCAGAAAAAGACTTGCGTTCTTCCAAAGGAGGCATTTCGTATCTAACCCATAACAATATTTCTCGTATCGATTTAACACGCGAGGCTTTTGGTATGGCGTTAACACAATGGACTAATGGAGAGAAATGGTAGTATGAAATTAGAACTAAAAAATATAAAACAAATTTCAGATTTAGATGTGTTTTATTCCAAAATGCAAAAGATTTATGGTGAAAAAACCTTACATGCTATTACCAATGGAGGTTGCAAAGACCATCCAAAAGTCTGCTTTATCTTCATGAACCCAACCGGCAGAAATATTGCGTCTGTGCCAGGCTGGAAAGGTATTCATTCGCCTTGGATTGGCACCAAAAACGTATGGAAGTTATTTTACCGTATTGGGCTAATGCCAGAGGAAACATTTGCAGTTATTCAAAAGATAAAAGGCTCAGATTGGACCGAAGAATTTGCTGAGCAGGTATATGCTGACATAGAGAAATCCCGAGCCTTTATTACCAACCTTGGAAAATGTACTCAAGTTGACGCAAGACCATTACCCAATGCCGTTTACCACGAATATTTAGCCTTGCTATATAAAGAGATTGAACTATTACAGCCAGAAAAGATTGTAACTTTTGGCAATCAAGTGAGTAGCATTGTATTAGGCAAGCAGATTTGTGTTTCCAAATGCCGAGGAACATCGTATCCACTGGAAATTGCAGGACATACTTATACTATTTATCCGACGTATTATCCCGTAGGAAACGGCATGAGAAATATTGATTTAGCTGTGGAAGACTTGCAGAAAATTTTATCCTAAATCTTGAAAAGAAAAAATTTTTTTGATACACTAAATTGAGAAAATTAAAACGAAGGAAGAGGGAAGAAACATGAAAAAAGGAGAAAAGGGAGAAGTTAAAGTTGCGCTTATTGTAGCGATTTGTATTTTAGTAGTTGCACTACTAATTATATTTGGCGTAATTGCTTGGCAGTTATTCCACACAGATAAAAAAGAACAACAGCCACAATACGTTCCACAACCAGTTAGCAACCAAATTGGAAATACCACTGGTGGGGATGAGTTGCTAGTGCTTGAAAAATTAGCTAAACCATTTACCTATTGCACAGACCCAGATTGTAAGATTAAAGAAGAAGACCATTTGCATTTTGGCGACCGTATTGCTTACGACCCAACCAAACTAAAAGAGGGAGTAACAGAAGCATCCCTTGCCTATACAGCCTTTTCACTAAATACAGGCTCAGAAGTACCATCGGTTACCTTTGACGCTCGTACAACAGATAAAATTACAGAATGGTATGTAGCAGGACAAGAAAATGGACATCTTATTCTTCTAGCTGGAACAACAACGGGAAACAAACTAGAATTAAAAGGTTCGGTTGGCGTTATTAACTCAGCCTATGAAATGAATAAAATTTGTAATATCTATGGAAATGGAATAGGAGCAGAAAGTGCAACAGCACTAAGTCTAGAAAAACTAAATCAATTAGCAGGTATTACAACAAACTTAGAAAACAAAAGTGTTACTTACCGAGATGGAAGCGTAGTGGAATATCTATTTAACTATGGAAATGAAGCAGATTACAGCAAGAGTAGTACCGGAAATAACCGTGTTGAACAAGTAGACCCATGGACAACACAAGGACAAGTTATTCCAACGTATATTACCCAATACATTACAAGCAAAAGCCCATTGAAAGTAAAATCTGCATATTATGGATATTCTCTTGCGAATCCAAAAGTAACAGGAAATGACGCAAGACTTGCTAAAATTAAATTGGGATTAAACAAAGACATTTGGCTCGCAACTATTGGAATGAATGCAGACGAGAAAAATGTGCGTTATGGTCCCGCAGGTGTAGCAGCCAATAATATTGTGGTATCTGCAATTGACCTATTCTCATCGGACGGAATTGAAAATGTGGGAAGTTTCCCAGTAAGACCAGTGGTAACATTAGTTTCCAATGTTAATACAGGAATGGTACAAAAAATTATGGAATAACAAGAAAAAAAGCACTTCTCATGAAGTGCTTTTTTTGGTGTCTATTTTACTAAAATTTTATGGAAAACTTTCTTTCCTTTTCTTAAAATGGCATAGCCATCTTTGAAATCTTTGCTTGATAATATATAATTCGTATCTTCTACTTTGGTATCATTTAGTGTAATACCACCTTGTCCGATTAAGATACGTGCTTGTCCTTTGGAAGGAGCAAGTCCTGCACTAATCAACACATCTAAAATTGGCATTTCCATTTTCTCAATCGTTGTAGTTGGCATATTGTCCAAGTTACCAGAACCACCGAAAAGGGCTTCTGCTGCTTCTTGGGCTTTTCGTGCTTCTTCTTCACCATGAATTAACTTGGTAATTTCAAAAGCAGCAACTTTTTTGGCTTCGTTAATTTGCTCGTCTTGCAAACTAGATAGACGATTTACCTCGTCCATTGGTAAAAAGGTAAGAAGACAAAGAACATTACGAATATCTGCATCAGCAATGTTTCTCCAGTATTGATAAAATTCATAAGGAGAAGTTTTACTAGCGTCAAGCCATAGTGCACCTTTTTCTGTTTTACCCATTTTCTTTCCTTCTTTTGTAGTAAGAAGTTTGAAAGTTAGACCATAAGAGTCTGAATGACCGATACGGCGGATTAAATCAACACCACCTAAAATATTGGACCATTGGTCATTTCCACCCATTTGCATTTTACAGCCATAAGTATCATGCAAATGCAAGAAATCGTAAGATTGCATTAACATATATCCTAATTCAAAAAAGGTTAAACCAGTTTCCATTCTTTGCTTATAACATTCTGCTGCTAGCATTTTGTTAACAGAGAAAAGAGAACCAATCTCACGCATAAAATCCACGAAATTTAGGTCTAATAGCCAATCTGCATTATTGACAATAATGGCTGCATTTTCGCCTTCAAAACTTAAAAATTTAGAAAGTTGTACCTTAAAACATTCTACATTATGGTTAATTTCTTCACGCGACATCATGCGACGCATATCTGTTTTACCAGAAGGATCTCCAATCGTTGCAGTACCACCACCAACAAGAATAATTGGTTTGTGTCCTGCCTTTTGCATTTGGGATGCTACCATCATGGAAACAAAATGACCAACATGAAGGCTGTCTGCAGTAGGGTCAAAACCGATATAGAAAGGAACACACTCTTTTGCGAATAATTCTTTCATTTCCTGCTCATGCGTCATTTGTTCAATGTAGCCACGTTCCTCTAAAATGTCTAAAACATTTGTCATAAATATCCCTCCTTAAAATTCGTTTGTATATATGCCCAACATTCTACCACAAAATTTCGCAAAATTCAAACAAAATGTTTACAAAAAAGTGGATTTATGAAATAATATGAACAGTTTTAAGATAAAAGAAAAGAGGAAAATTAGTCAAGTGGGAGCATCTGAACTTTTGATTGAAAAAATAAATTTGGCAATTACCAATCGAGAAGAAAAAGAAAAAGTTGCCCAAAAAGTATTAGAGAAAGTGCAAAATGGGGATATTATAAGTGCAGGCTCACGGAAGTACAGCGTGGCTTGCGATTGAACAAATTGCACAAAAGGTAAGGCAAGAAGGAATTCACATCCAAATGATACCAACTTCGTATGAGGTTGAAATGCTTTGCCAATTTCTTGGTATTCCGATGACCACACTTGCAGAAAATACACCAACTTGGGGATTTGATGGAGCAGACGAAGTCAATTCGCAAAACTGGTTAATCAAAGGAAGAGGTGGTGCCCTTCTTCGTGAAAAACAAAATATGAAAAAATCTCCAATTACCTATATTTTGATAGATCGTAGTAAAAAAGTAGAAAAATTAGGAACCAAGTATAAAGTTCCAGTTGAATGTAAAATACACGCATTAGAAAGCGTTGAAAAAGGACTCAAAATGCTGGGAGGAAGTCAGATGGAACTTCGTAAAGCAGTTGCAAAAGACGGACCAGTCATTACCGAAGCAGGCAATGTACTGTTAGATGTGAAATTTGAAACCATAGAGCCAGGACTTGAAGGAAAAATCAAAGAAATTCCTGGCGTTGTAGAAAGTGGACTTTTTATGGATTATCCAGTCAAGATGATATCTTAATTCGGAAAGGATGGAGAAGCCAATGTGGGGCGATATTGCGATAGCATTTTTATTAGCATTTATTACAACTTTTGCTGTAGTACCATATACAATGGTATTGGCGAAAAAAGTGGGAGCAATTGATATACCAAACGAAAGAAGAGTGAATAAAAAACCAATGCCAAGACTTGGCGGAGTAGCGGTTATTACAGGGTTCTTTGTTTCCGTAATTTACTTAATTATTACTATGACCGTAGAAAGAACCTTAAACTTAGCAGACAATGACTATGGTATTCGCTTAGCGGGATATTTTGGCGGTATTCTTGTCTTAGCAGTTGCATGCTTTATTGATGACTCCAAAGGAATACCACCACTTTGCAAACTAGCAGCACAAATTATAGCGGCTGTTTGCGTTGTGGTATGTGGGGTCAACATTGGAGATATTAACATCCCAATTTTTAATACTGTCATCCGATTAAACGGAATTTGGTCTGTTATTCTAACTGTTGCATGGATTATCGGAATTACCAATGCCATTAACTTAATTGATGGATTAGATGGACTATCTTCTGGAATTACTTTAATTTCATGTTTATCTTTACTGATTATCTTTTCTCTCAATGGAGCACCTGTGATATCCATTGTCTTAATCACAGCATTAGCAGGTGCATTGGTGGGATTTTTACCATATAACTTTAATCCAGCAAGAACTTTTATTGGAGATACTGGTTCTAACTTTTTAGGATTTTCCATCGCGGTTATTTCCATTATGGGAGTTGCGAAAACCTATACAGCGATTGTCGTTATGGCACCAATTATTGTGCTTGCCTTACCAATCTTTGACACCCTATTTGCCATTATTCGACGCATTGTAAAAGGAAAATCTTTCAAGGCAGTTCTGATGCCAGATAAAGGACATTTACATCACCGTCTAATTGCCAAAGGGTATACCCATAAACAAGCCGTTTTAATTCTTTATGGAATTAGTGCAACTTTTGGTATGTTTGCTATCATCCTATTAGAAAGTGGCTGGTGGAAAGCGATTTCCTTTGCACTACTTGTCATAGCGATTGTAGCACTAGGATATAAAGAAGCATTTGGTATGAAGAAAATTGAAGAAGAAAATAAAATCGAAGAAAATCCAAAAACAAATGAAGGAGAAAAATAACCATGGCAATACCAAAAATCATTCATATCATTCGATTTCAGCAAGAACCAAGGACACCAAAACAATTACAAAGAATTCAAAATTGTCAGAAAAGATGGGCAGAAAAACTACCAGGCTATGAAATGAAAAAATGGGACGAAACCACTTTTGATTTAGAAGCACATTCGTACACAAAAGCGTGCTTATCCATCAACCGTTGGGATTTAATTCAGAGTTATGTAAGAGCCTATGCCTTAGATAGTCAAGGCGGTATTTTCTTAGACAATGAAATGGTAGTGGTAGATAATTTTGACGATTTACTAGAATTTTCCCTTTTCTTTGGGTTTGAGCATAACAATCAAATTTCCAATGCAATTGTAGGAGCAGAACCACATAGTGCGTTTTTCCAAGAAGTATTAGCGCATTTATCCGGTCTAGCACAATCCAAAGAAGGCATTCCATTAGATTATGAGGGATTTTTGTCAGGGCTATTAAAAGAAAAATATCACGTGTTGTTCAATAACCGAGAACAATTATTAGAAGGAAATATTAAGGTATATGCAACGAGTAAATTCATACAACCTTCTGGCGAGTCAAAGACCATATCGGTTAAACCAGAATTGTGCAAAGGAGAAGTTGGAACCTTTAGCAATCAGATGGATATCAACAAGAGGATGAAAATTCAGACCCAAGAACAAGCAGAACAATATGAAAGAAAGCAAGCCAAAAAAGCATCTTTTCAATAAAGGCAAAAGATTACAAACAAGGAGAAAAGAATGGATATCGACGAAAGTAGACTAATTAGTCCAGAATTAGAAGACCTTGGCGAAGAACGACTTGAAAATTCGCTTAGACCAAAGACTTTAGACGAGTACATTGGACAAACAAAAGTAAAAGAAAATATGAAGGTATACATAGAAGCGGCGAAAAAAAGAGAAGAGCCGCTTGACCATATTTTACTCTATGGACCACCAGGACTAGGAAAAACAACACTAGCCAATATCATTTCCAATGAAATGAATTCCAATATTAAAATAACATCTGGACCAGCCATAGAAAAACCAGGAGATTTAGCAGCACTCTTAACAAATCTTGCTGAATTTGATGTACTATTCATTGATGAAATTCATCGTTTGAATAAAAGTGTAGAAGAAATTTTGTATCCAGCCTTAGAAGATTACACCTTAGATATTATCATTGGAAAAGGACCAAGTGCACGTTCCATTCGTTTAGACCTTCCAAAGTTTACGCTAATTGGAGCAACCACAAAAGCAGGTTCTCTGGCTACTCCGTTAAGAGACCGTTTTGGCATTATCCATCGTTTGGAAATGTATGAGCCAAAAGATTTAGCAACGATTGTAAAAAGGTCGGCTAAGATTTTAGAAATTGAAATTGATGAGCAGTCAACAGAGGAAATTGCAAGAAGATCAAGAGGAACACCAAGAATTGCGAACCGATTGCTAAAAAGAGTCAGAGATTATGCGCTTGTTTTAGGCGATGGGAATATTAACTTGAAAATAACAAAACATGCCCTAAATAAACTAGAAATTGATGAAATGGGTTTAGATGAGACCGATCGTAAACTATTGGAAACTATGATTACCAAATATGCAGGAAGACCAGTTGGAATTGAAACACTAGCAACAACGATTGGAGAAGATGCAGAAACCATTGAAGATGTGTATGAACCATATTTAGTCCAAATTGGATTTCTAGCTAGAACACTAAGAGGAAGAGTACCTATGCCACCAGCTTACCAACATTTAGGCTTTGAATGGAAGGAATAAAAGGAGAGAAAAAATGAAAAGAGAAAAAGTAGTAATTATTGGAGCAGGACCAGCAGGACTTACTGCTGCGTATGAATTATTAGAAGAAAACGGAAAAGAAAAATATGATGTCGTTATTTTAGAGGAAAGCCAAGAAATTGGTGGTATTTCCAAAACTGTAAAATACAAAGGAAATCGTATGGATATTGGAGGACACAGATTTTTCTCTAAAGACGACCGTATTATGAAATTCTGGAGTGATTTAATGCCAATCCAAGGTGTTAAGTCTTTTGATGATGAAAAATTAGGTAGAGAACGTGAATTAGTCGAAGGCGGACCAAACCCGAATCAAGAAGACGAAGTTATGCTCGTTCGTACAAGAGTTTCCCGCATCTATTACCTCAAAAAGTTCTTTGACTATCCAATTAGTATGAAATGGCAAACTTTTGCGAATATGGGATTATGGCGTACCATTAAAGCAGGATTTAGTTATCTCAAAAGCATTTTTATAAAGAAACCAGAAGACTCTCTTGAGAATTTTTATATCAACCGTTTTGGTAAAGTGCTATATAGTATGTTCTTCGAGAAATATACCGAAAAACTATGGGGAAGAGATCCAAAAGATATTTCAGCAGACTGGGGAGCACAGCGTGTAAAAGGAATTTCCATCAAAGCAGTCATCAAGGATATGTTCAAAAAAGTATTTGGTAAGAAAAACAAAGAAAATACAGAAACTTCCCTTATTGAACAATTTTGGTATCCGAAATATGGACCAGGTCATTTATGGGAAACTTTAGCAAAGAAGGTAGAAGAAAAAGGTGCGACTATTCAAAAAGGCTATCAAGTAACCAATGTAGAAGTAGAAGGAAATCGTGTAAAATCTGTTATTTGCCAAGTCAATGGAAAAGAAGAAAAAATCGATGCAGATATTGTGATTTCTTCAATGCCACTTAGTGAGTTAACTACAGGAATTACAGGAACCGAAGTGCCAGAAAAAGTACTAGATATTGCAAAAGGCTTACCTTTCCGTGATTTCATTACAGTTGGTGTATTGGTAAATAAACTAAAATTAGAGAATAAAACCAATATGAAAACACTTGGCAATATTGTGCCAGATTGTTGGATTTATGTACAAGAACCAGAAGTTAAAATGTGTCGTATCCAGATTTTCAATAACTGGTCTCCATATTTAGTAGAAGACCCAGAAAACACCGTGTGGATTGGACTTGAATATACTTGCACAGAGGGGGACGAATATTGGAATATGTCTTCCGAAGAGTATCAAGAATTTGCAATTGGTGAGTTAATGAAAATGAACTTAATTGATAAAGAAGATATTAAGGATGTTCATGTTGAAAAAATTAAGAAAGCATATCCAGCTTACTTTGATACTTACAAGGATATTCAAGAATTGATTGACTATATTAACACCTATGAAAATCTATATTGTGTTGGTAGAAATGGTCAACATCGTTATAACAACATGGACCACTCAATGGCAACTGCAATGGAGGCTGTAAAAGCTATTAAGGAAAATAATCCATCCAAAAATGCCATTTGGAATGTCAATACAGAAAAAGAATATCATGAAGTAAAAGAAGAGAAACAAGAAGAAGGAAGTAATTAAATGAAGTTGTTAATGCATACTTGCTGTGCACCATGTAGCGTGTATTGTATTGATTTACTAAGAAAAGAAGGAATTGAACCAGTCGTGTACTGGTTCAATCCTAATATACACCCATATATGGAGTATAAAGCAAGAAGAGATACCTTAAAAGAATATACCAAAAGCATTGGCATAGAGGCTATTTTTCAAGAGGAATATGGCCTTCGTTCGTTTTGCAAAAATGTGATTGGAGATTTAGAAAATCGTTGTAGTAATTATTGCTATCGTGTTCGTATGGAACAGACAGCAAAATATGCGAAAGAACACGGTTATGATACCATAACAACGACTTTACTTGTAAGTCCTTATCAAAAGCACGAAGAACTAAAGGCAGTTTGTGAAGAAATGGCAAAAAAATATGGTTTGCAGTTTTTATATCGAGATTTCCGCATTGGTTTTCGAGAGGGACAAGCAAAGGCACGTGAATTAGGGCTATATATGCAGAAGTATTGTGGCTGTGTTTTCTCGGAGGAAGAACGATACCAAAAGCAAATTGAGAAAGATAAAGAAAATAAAATATTATGTGATTAAGAAAAAGGAGGTGCATATATGGCAAAAAAATGAATGAAGTTACAATCCGTTCAAGTGCTGCAGAATATTTAACCTATGTTGCTGCTATGGGAAATAATCCAGAAGCAGTAGAAGTTAGATATGAAGACGAAAATATATGGTTAACGCAAAAAAATGTTAGCTACTGTATGATGTTTCTGTATCCGCAATCAATCAACATATCAAAAAGATAAAAGAAGATAATCAAATGTGAAAAAAATAAAAACAAAGTAGAAGAAATCATAGAAAAATAAGTCCCATAAAACGCAAAAATAGATATTTCAAAGAATGTTGCTCATGTTTTTAGAGAAAAGGAGAGAATATTCAATGGAAAATAATATTTTTGAAGAAATTGTTAAAATGATAGAGACAAGAAGGAATAATGCCTATCGAAAGATAAATGAAGAGTTAATTTCTTTATATTGGGATTTTGGAAAATACATTAGTGAAAAAGTAAATGATGCTAATTGGGGAGATAAAATTATAGATAAATTAGTGGATTTTATGAAAAGAGAATACCTGACAATGAAGGGATTTACTAGAGCAGGAATATATCGAATGAAACAATTTTATGAAACCTATAAAGATAATGAAATTGTCGCTCCACTGGTGAGACAAATTAGTTGGACCCATAATGTTATGATATTAGGTGCTACTAATTCGATAGAAGAAAAAGAATTTTATATAAGAATGTGTATTAAAAACAATTATTCAAAAAGAGAACTAAATCGACAAATAGCAAGCGGATATTTTCATCGATACATGTTATCCGATGGAAAAGCAAATCAAAGTTTGTCAAAGGCTGTAGGAGAAGAGGATTATCCCAATACAAAAATATTAGATACATACAGTTTAGAATTTTTAGATTTACCAAATCACTATTCGGAAAAAGACTTGAAAAAAGCGATTATTTCTAATATGAAAGATTTTATATTAGAGATTGGAAAAGATTTTACTTATGTAGGAGAAGAATATCGAATACAAGTTGGAAATCAGGATTTTTTTATTGATTTACTATGTTATAACAGAACATTAAATTGTCTAGTGGCTTTTGAATTAAAAATAGGAGATTTTCAGCCAGAGTATATATCAAAAATGGACTTTTATTTAGAAGCCTTAGATAGGCAAGAAAAGAAGAAAAATGAAAATCCAAGTGTAGGCATAGTTTTGTGTAGTGGAAAAAATGAACAAGTGGTAGAGTATGCAATGAGTAGAACTATCTCTCCTACAATGGTATCACAATACACGCTAAACTTGATTGATAAGAAATTATTAGAAAATAAATTGAAAGAAATTTCGAAGATAATAGAAGAAAATAACGATAATTAAAATCGAAGACATAAGGAGAGAAGAAATGAACCAAGAATTACAACAATACATTCAAGAAAAAATATTTCCACAGTATGAAATGTTTTATTCCCACAATATGCTACATATTAACAATGTCATTCAAAATGTTACGTTTTTAGCAAAAGAATATTCATTGGACGAGCAAATGGCGTATGTAATTGCTGCTTATCATGACCTTGGACTAAAAGTAGACCGAGAAAATCACGAAAAAGAGTCTGGCAAGATATTTGCAAAAGACGATATTCTAAAACAATATTTTACTCCTGAGCAATTACAAATTATGAAAGAAGCAATTGAGGATCATCGAGGTTCCAGAAAAGAAAGGCCACGAAATCGTTATGGAGAAATTTTATCCGATTCGGATCGAGATTTTGACATCAAACTATTAGCGAAAAGACAACTGGCTACTTCCATCAAAAATTATCCAGAATTTACAACATTTGACCAACATTTTGAACACTGCTATGCGTACATTAAAAAGCGAATTGATGCTGGAGGCCATTTCAATTTATGGACAAACCATCCTGTTTTAGTAGAAAGAAGAGTACAATTTGAAAAAGATTTCTTCCAAAAAGAATATGCAAGAGAAGTATATCAAAAAGAATGGCAGAGAATTACAACAGATGGAACCTACGAAAAAATTCAAAACTATTATATGGATTATTAAAAAAGGAAAAGCTGGGACAGTATGTGAATACTTATCCCAGCTTTTAGCAAAGAACAGGTTAGTCGTCCATTTCGTACCATTTCTTTCGAGGAGGAGGGTTCATAATGTTGAAGTAGTACAAACTTTCTGCAATTTCTCTGCAATGAAAAGCAAGAGAACAACGTTCAAAAAGTTTCCATACCAACTCAATATTATCATAACCAGGTGTTTCAATACCGGCTATCAGCTCCTCAATCAATGGGCGAAATTCCCGCATTTCCGGGTCTAATTGCATTTGCCGCAAAGAGGACAACAGTTCTTCTGCTTCGGGCATACAATCCCTCCTAATATGGTATACGAATAGTATACCATATTTTGGAAAAAAAGTAAAATAAGCAAGGGATTTGCCTTTTAGGAAAATTTGTAGTATAATAGATATGCTCAATTGTACCTTGCTGTGTAAAACCTCCAGAAAACTTTGATGGAGGTATGCAAAATGAAGGAAGTGTATGTGTTCAAACCCGATGGAAAAATCCTGTTGGGAACCATGAAGGAGGCAGCTACTGTGGTGTGCATGGATAACCTGGAAGGGGTGAAACCGTGCCCCAAGAAGGTGCTGAAACTGGTGCCGACGGATGTTCTGACTTTCTGCAAGGAGAAACAGCAGAAGTTCCTGTACCAGAATGACAACGGCGACTGGGAAACCATCAAGTAACAACGCACACATTTTCATGGCAAAGTGCCCTTTTGTTTCCGTTCGGAGAGCAGAAGGGCACTTTGCTTTTTCTGACCAGCCACAAAGAAATAAATTGTAAAAAGGAAATTTATTTGATAGAATACACTTGCAAGAGAGGAGAATAAAATGGAATTATATGAGAAAAATGGGAATATTTTATATATCCTTCATGTATTGAAAAAATATACAGATGAAGAACATAAATTGTCTATATCCGAGCTACGCGAAAAGATAATAGAAGAATATGGAGAGGAAATCGACCCACGAACCATACGCAGAAATATCAACTTATTACAGCAAAAGTTTGGCTACGATATCAGTACCTATGCAGACAACAAAATCGGCTACTATATCACCAACGACCCCGAAACAGACTTTGAGCCAGGGGAGATTCGTGCCATTATTGATACATTCAATTATTCTACCTTCATCGAAGAACGTATGGCAAAAGGAATTATCCAAAAGTGTAGAAATTTGCAAAATATTTACGAGAACCAAAAAGTGCAAGAATATAAAGTGTATTCTGCAAAAGGAAAAACAAGTAATATCGAAGTGATTAAAAACATTGAGGACATTTCCAACAGCATTTTGCAACAAACCAAAATTAAATTTGAATATTGGAAATATTGCATTGTAGGGGATAAAATCAAAAAGCAGATTGTCAGTGCACCAGTTGTTTCGCCCTATGCGATTATCTATGACGAGCAACAATTCTATATGATTGGTATCAAAGAAGGAAAGCAAGAATTTTTTCATTACCGCTTAGACCGTATCAAAAACTTGGTTCAACTGTCAGATAAAATTACGAGTAAGAAAACAGAAAAAGAGGTTGAGCAATATGCGGAAACATCGGTTAGTGTATTTAGTGGGAATGAAGTAGATATTGAAGCAGAATGTATGGTGCAGATTTTAGAAGATGTTGTAGAAAAGTTTGGAAAAAAAGCGAAAATTGAGCCAATTAACAACCAGAAATTCAAGTTGCATTTATCTGCTAATCCAATTGGGTTTCAATTATGGGCTATGAAAAATCTACATATTGTAATTGTAACGAAACCAGAAAGTTTAGTAAAAGAAATCCAAGCAACGCTTCAAAATGCAAGCAAACGATATGGAATATAGAGAGCAAGACATTTCATGACCAAAGCACTTGTGGTAAAGCGAAATAAAGGATAGAATAAAATAAATTCAATATTACCTTATAAAGAGTGGACGAGAGACTAGCTCTAAGACTCCACAGCAACCTATTGAATTAGGTGCTAATGCTAGAACGATGAGGAAAAACGAAAATAGTCGAAAGCATTTTTTTACGAGGTAAAAATGAATTCGATTATTTTTTGTTTTTAGGAGGAAAGTATGAAAAAGAATATGCAGTACGTACTAGAAAATGCACAGGGAGCCGGAAATTTAGTAGATTGGCTTACGAAAATTAAAGTGTTTTTCGGAGAAGAAAAGGCGGAAGAATTTTGCGAATACTATATCCAATCCCATCAAATGATACGAAAGGAGGACATTCGTAATCTTCTACCTCGTTATACACTATCTGTATATTGGGCGATGGAACAGGAACAACTGGCCTTTGTGAGCGCTTATCATGGCATTGACCGTGAAAGTAATCTCATCCGAAATAGAGAAAATGGGCTAGAAAAAGCACAACAGTTTTATCGAAAAAAGGACGAGGAATTAGCTAGCAAAATCCGAGGTCTTGGCTATTCGTATGTTGCTATCGAAACAAACTGGAAAGATAAACAGCAAAAAGATACGTATCAAAGAGATTATACGTTCTGTATTTTTAGCGAAAAAGATACAGAAGAAACATTTAAGCAAAATATAATCTGCCTTGCGAAAACTTTGCGACAAGAAAAAGTGCTCATAACAAACTGTATCCGAGATAAAGGACCGAAAGCACAGATTTCAGGAAAGATTTATCAGGTGCTTTCTGGAAAAGAAGTGGAAAATTATCCAGACCTTGTTATTTCAGATTTAGAAAAATATTTAGCAGATTTAAGTGGTACGAAAGTAATGTTTCGTATTCCTTATGAAAAAAATAAACATATCCTTTTTCAAGGGGAAAGAAAAATTGGCTGTCATTATTCTTTACAAAAACAAGAAAGTGTTACAAATGCAAGGGTGGATAGTTTTAATATGGGAATGTTGAAACAGGGATTAGTGCATCAATTTCAAAAAACAAACAAGACATAGTGTGTCCAAGCAGATAGTATTCTAAATAAAAAATCGATAAAATAAAAAAAGATAGGAGAGATGAAAAATGCCATATGCCATTCAAAAAGAAATTGAAAAACTAGAGAAAAATGGAAAATTTGATATAGGTTCTATAAAACGATATCTACAAAAAGGACCGCAATATATCATACCGGAAATCCAAGAAATTTATACTTTTTGGAATCGAGAATTACCAGGCGGACCAATTACATTTTATGCAGATGAACGAAATGGCTTTGTCGAAATGAAATTCTATAAAGACTATGAAACATTAGATCAAGACGAAACAGGAAACGATTATCTTGCCAAAATTGAAATCCAAAAAGAAAAGAAAAACTATCACTTGCAAATTCAATCAGACCGAATGGAAGAAATGGATGTTAAAGTAACAATCGAAGAATTGAAAAAGCAAATACAAGCAGTAGCAAAGGAGGTAGAAAAGTTATGGAAGGAAGAATGAATACTTTAGACCAAGTAATAACGAATCAAAAGGCGGGACTTATCCTGATTGGAGCGGGAGCAACCGTGGGGAAAACCAATTTTGCCTTAAATCTAGTCCATCATAAAATTCAAAGAGAACATGCTAGTATCCTGTATTTCAACCTAGAAGAAGGGAGAGAAAATATTGTAGAAAGGCTAATTGCCCTTCAAGCTAAGGTAAAATACAATAATCTAATGCAAGGAAGATTGACAGAAAAAGAATGGCAGAAGGTTCGAATTGCCCTAAAGGAAATGAAGAATTGGAAACTGTATCTAGAACCAAGTGCAAAATTAGAAAGAATGGAAAAACAAATTCGAAAAGTAAAGCAAGAAAAAGAACTGCAATATGTTATGATAGATACTTGGAACTACATATCACGAAAAAGTGAAGAGCCATTAAGTAGAGAAGATGAAGTAGAAAAAATTGCAAAGGAGCTAAAAGAACTAGCAAAAGAATTGCAAATTTGTATTATATGTACATCACACATTGCTAGAAGGACACTAGAAAGAAAAGACCATAACCGAATGATAAAGGAATGGCGGAAAAAGTGTACCAATAGCAGATTGTGTTATATTTCTATCTCGAGAAGAAATGAAAAATCCAAAAGACCATAAAAACATAGATAAAATGGAGGTTATCCTTGCTAAAAACAAATGGGGCAAAGAGCAAACTCTAGCTTATAAAATTCACTGGGATTATCTTCAAATGGAAGAAGAAAGGAATGGAATAAATCAATGGAATTATTAGAAGAACGATTAGACGAAGAAAATGAAAAACTATTACACCAATACGAAAACACATTAGGAATGGGGAAAAACAAAGATATATTACGAGACATTATTCGTTATCATCAAGTGATCCAGCAAGGAAATCCTTTTGTGGGATTTATCAACTATAACATTGTAATCCGCAATAAATCGAATTATTATTTATACGAAGATTTAATCCAAGTAATTGCCAAAGTATATGCGAAAAATGGGATTACCCAAGATGAAAGTGTGTATTATCTATCACGGAGAAGAGTTTCGTAACAAAGAACTTGATTTGGAATCTATTACCGCCTCTATTCTTGTCATAAACCTAACGATAGCCCAAAGAAATATGACAGAAAACCGAAATAAGATAAAGACTATGATTGAAAAGGCACCGAATAAAGTGTATATCATTTTAGAAGACCAAATGCAAGAGGGCGAAATAAATGCGATGTTAAATGAACAAGTATCTTGGGCTATGAAAATTGAGTGGATTTCTGAACAAGAAAAAGAAAGATATGTTCGAGAATTTATGAAAACACATCAATTAGTATGCAAGCAAGAAACCACCAAAAAATTAGCAGATAACTCTTTTTATCAAGTGAAAAACCAACTCATCAATATTTTTGTAAATTGTAAAATGAAACAAGAAACCGAAGTGGAAAATGTATTGGGAGAAGCCATAGAACTTACAGAAAACCCAGAAAGTAAGACAGGAATGCAAGCATTAGACGAACTAATTGGACTAGATGAGGTAAAAGAACAGATTAAAAAAGTCGTAAACTATATCAAAGTAAGTAAAAATCGAAAAAATATGCCAATGCTTCATATGTGTTTCAATGGTAATCCCGGAACTGGAAAAACTACAGTAGCAAGGCTTGTTGGTAAAATATTTGCCGAAGAACAGATTTTATCTGCAAAGCCTAATTTTGTAGAAGCCCAACGCTGTGATTTAATCGGAAAATATGTAGGGCATACAGCCCCAATGACACAAGGAGTAATCGAAAAAGCACTTGGCGGAATTCTATTCATTGATGAAGCCTATTCCATCTCGTCATATATCCAAGACGAAGCGGGAAGAGATTATGGAGCAGAATGTATTGCCACATTATTAAAAGGTATGGAAGACCACCGAGAACAACTTTGTGTTATTCTAGCAGGATACACCAAGGAAATGCAACAAATGCTAAATGCCAATCCGGGTTTTGAAAGTAGAATTCAGTTTGTGATAGAATTTCCAGATTATTCAGCAGAAGAATTGTATGCTATCTTTAGAAAATTATGCCAGAAAGAGAATTATCACATAGCAAGAGGGGTAAAATCTCTTCTTATTCAGCATTTTGAGCAAGCCAGAAAGGAAGAGAACTTTTCCAATGCTCGTTATGTACGAAGCCTTTTTGAAAAAGTAAAAATGGAACAAGCCAACCGTGTGATAGAACGTAAAAATTGTGATGAAAATACCATTCAAAAGGCGGATTTTGAAAAGATACTACAACCGAAAAAACAAGAAGTTGTACAAAAGATAATTGGATTTGCTTGCTAATAAAATGACAAAAAATAGAAAAAGAATTCGAAAGGAATGAGAGAAGCAGAGTGTGTGCGCATCGGAACCCGAAAGGAGGAGGATGCTTATGATATTAGAACAGGTTTATCAATTTTACATAGAAGTATTATTCATCGAACTTGTGATTGTATCAATTATTGCTGTTTCCTTATTTGTAGCACTTGTTGTTACAATAAGAAAATGGGATAATGAAAAACACACCTCTGCCCGCTAAGTTAGAGGTGTGTTCTTAAAAAACATAAACCAACGATGCGCCACACTTTGTGGTATCTCGTTTCTTCTTTTATTATAAAAGATTTTCCCTAGGAAGTCAATATTTTTCCTAATTTTCCCTAGAAAAGAGGAAGTCAAAAATCGACAAAAAACTACGGTATGTTTCTGACTTTTTCAATTCTGCAAAAAGCCGAAAACTTTGGATAAAAAAGTAGATTAAATCCAAGAAGTGTGATATATTGAGTGTGAGAAAACAAAGGACAATGGGGGAGATACGATGGAAGAGGGAAAAGAAGCAAAACAAAAGAATTTTGAAAATCTAAAACACTTTTTTATCACGGATTTTAGAATAAAGCAAAGATTGATAGACCTTTATCCAAATGAACAAGAGATGTATGGACAAGCCGCAAGAGAAAAATATGTAGATAAATTATATAAAGAATACAAGGGCTTCGAGTTAGATGTTATGCGAATGGCAAAAGATTTTGCTCCATATGCAGTGCCAGCACTCCAAGTCCGTTTTGAGCAAGCAAGAACCATGTTCGAAATTACAGATGCGGATCCATCACGGATATTGTTTCCATGGAAAATCGTATTTTAATGATGGTAAAGGGAAAAGCACACGCTTTAACCGTGGATTTAGATACAATCGATGATGAAGATATCATTGTCCACTATTTTCTTCCGAAAATAGGCAACCGAGCAATGGTAAAAAAATTGCCAGGTGCTAAAAATCTCCAAGAAGATTGTGCAAAAGGAACTTTTGATACCACAAGAGAAAGGGTAGTAGTAGATATCCTAGATTTTATTGAAAAAGTACCATCTGATCGAACACCAGTAAAAGCAAAACCTGCTTTTGGAATGGAAGAACTACAACAAATGGCAACAGCACCAGCTAGCCAAAATGGAAGAAGAATGGGACGAATGGAAGCATTACAAAGTGCAATCAAGGGAGCAAAGGCAAAACTACAAGAAGTATTAGAAGGAGGAACAAAAGATGAACCAGACGACCACGATTTATGATGCAGCAAAAGAAACACTTGAGATTTTTCGCCATTTTGATACTGCTTTTGTTTCGCAAGTGCCAAGTGAATTCTTAGCCGAATTAGAACAATTTGCAAGCCAGTCAACAAAAGCTTTTCAAGTGGATTTACAGAAAAGACTGATGGAACAAGAGTTATCCGAAGAAGCCAAAGATTTACTCTCCTTTTTGTACTATAGTTATGGAGCAAGCGAAGCAGAAAAAAGAGAAATCCAAAAAGTTTGGAATGAAAATGAGAGAGAATATCAAAAAAAGATAGCAGAAGAAACGGAACTTGCTAGCATCTGGGAAAAGAAAAAAGACAAGAAAGAAGTCGAAAGCAAGATACTTCCAGTTGTAATAGAAAAACAAAGTATTTGGCAAAAAATACGAGATTTATGGAACAAATTATGGGAAAAATAGAAGAGAAAGGAAATCAAGAATGAAACAGTTATTGTATCGATTGTGTATCGAAAAAACAGATGATACCAAAATTCAATTTTTGAGATATATTTTTGTAGGAGGAACAGCAGCGGTTGTTAATATTGGCTCTCTTTTTGTGCTAAAAGAATGTTGCCATATTTATTATTTAATTGCGAACATCATAGGCTTTTTACTAGGACTGATTACCAACTACCTATTAAGCAAGGCATTGGTATTTACCAAAGAAAATACCATGGGAAAAATTGCTGAATTTGCCTCTTATGCCATTATTGGTGTCATTGGGTTAGGATTTGATACCTTTTTTGTTTGGCTCTTTACAGATATGATTGCCCTGTACTATATGGTTAGCAAAATCATTTCCACTTTTCTTGTATTCATTTGGAATTTTGTCGCAAGAAAAGTAATGTATATGCTGTTACCAAAAAAAGAGGAAAGAGGAGAAGCATGAAAGAAAAGTTTTTGAAAATTTGGAAAGAAACCTTATTACTTGGTATTCTTCTCTTACTGATTGTAATTGGAGTGAGGGTTGGTGTTTATCATTTTGTATTAACCAAAGATTATGAAACTTTTATGGATACGCAAACATATTCCTATTTGGAACAATATAACTTTGAAAAGTTTAATTCTTTTCGAACACCAGTCTACCCAATTTTTATTCGTGTAATTGGTTTATTTGGCGATGCTTCGACAGAGCAGCTATATACGAATGTGGCAACAGCGCAAGAACTAATTTCGCTTGCGAGTGTATTTATATGTTATCTTACGATGCGAAAGATGACCAAGAATCGAATAATACAAAGTATAGCAACACTATGGTATGGATGCTTACCAAGTATTTTTCACTATAACTTATGTATTTTAACAGAATCGCTTTCCATTAGTTTTATGATGATCTTTTTCTATACATTCGTTTGCTATTTGCAAAATAAAAAAATCATACAACAAATCTTGTTAGCGATTGAAACACTGTTCTTAATTCTACTACGACCAAGTTTCTTGTATCTGCTAATATTCTTTGCGATTTTTTGGGGTATTTCTTTCTTCAAGGAAAAAGAAAATCGAAAAAAAGTAGGAATTGGAGTGCTAACAACAGTGACTGTGGGAATTGCTATTTTGGGGTATGTGAAAATGAACCAAATCCAGAATGGCATAAAAGGACTATCCTATGTCAATGTGATAAATCAAGCAGATATTATTATTGGAATGAGGCTATATGGTAGTTATGAAAACAATCCAAGAGATGACGAAATTACGAAAATAATAGATGAAGGTGTGAAAGAGGAGAAAGGACCATGGTATTCTCTAAAAGAAAAAATACCATATGCTGAT
>CANSOY010000023.1 GCA_947648765.1 uncultured Clostridium sp. | reverse complement strand
TTAATGGTTTCTGCATCAGAAATATAGTTTTTCTTATTCTCACGATACCAGAAAAACTTACTCGTTCCTGCTGGTCTTCCACTGCCATCTGGGTCATAATATACCTTATCATTATCATACACGACATAAGTATAGGCTTGCTTGTTTGGCGTTGTTCCATCATCCATGGTAATAATCGTTTCACTTAAGATCTCATTCTCTATTCCAACTTCTTGAAAAACATTATGTGCCAGATTGATTAAATAACCAGTTTTTGTTACAAATTCGCCATTTACTTTTCCATAAACGGTAATAGAATTATCCAAAGTATAATTGACAACAAAATCTGTATTCGTTCCTTTTACATAACGGCAAGAATAATAGATGTATGGCTTTAATCCAAACTGACTACTCTCGTCTGGTGTTCCGCCTCGCATTTCCACCACTTCATTGTTATATTTGCTATATATATAATAGCCATCATACAAACTGCACAAAATAGCTGGTGTGTATGTTTCAATCGCAGAACGATCAAGTCCTAAGGCCATCGTTCCAGAGGATAGCGAGGTATAAAAGGCATTAACACTAGCCTGTAGGTCACGAATTTTGGAATCACTGATTGCCGAAAAACGGTTATTAACCGTATTAATTTGAAACGATTTCATCATATCATAAGTTGCTGCTGTCAAGCTGTTGGTGTACTTTGTCTGAAGTGTAATCGTTTTCATTTGAGTATCTAAATATTCCGACAAAATAAGTGAAATTGGAAATACGATTAATATAAATATAATCGCTAAGTGTTGTAATTTCATTCTTAGTTCCCTTTCAATTGGTTCAAAAAAGGCAGATAAATCAATTTATCTGCCTCTCTTTCTTACTATCTTTGAAACAGATTTTCCTGTCTCTTATTTTGCACCATTAACCGTTACTATTCCACCATGCTGTGCTGCAATTTGATAAGTATCATTTCCTGTTACTTGGTAGAAAAAGTTTCTTAACAATTGTGAAATGGTTGTATTGGTATTTTTAACAGTTACGGTGATAATGTCTCCTTCTTTCAAAGGAATTCTCTTATTTTTTGTTAATTGCTCCTGAATTTGGCTTGTATATAAGTTATAATATACATTTTCTCCAATCTTTGTCGTTTCTGCAGATGACACCTTAATCGATGGGTTTGCATCTAACTTTTGGATTAAAATTTCAACATCAAAAGCATTTCCTGTTGAAGTAATCGTGGAAAGGAAATTTTCATACTCCTCATACGTCAATTTTCCTGTTGTACGAACGTCGTCAACAAATTCATTTGTTGCGGTTTGTACCGTTAATTCTGCAATATCGTCTGCTCGATCTGATGCTGTCATAAGTGGAAACACAAACATTAAGATTGCAGCAAGTCCAATCGCAATTACGGTGGTTAAAGTATCTCCCATAATTTTCACCCTTTCTTTCTACTTTTCAATTTTTTGTCTTTTGATGGGTTTTATTTTACTTCACTACATATATTATAACTCTTTTTGTCTTTTTTGTCATCATTTGCGAATATTCATTAAAGATTTCAAAAGTACTTTCTCCGATATATTCGTCAAATTGTTTGTTTTGTAACTTCTGAATTAGTCCACCTGGCCCTACTTGAGCAGAACTTCCATAGTTATATGCTCTTCCAGAACCATCTGGATACGTAAAGGTTTCCCCAGATATGATAGCATCCAAATTTCGCTTAAAATGCACATCTGCACTAGCAGTCCATGGTTCTCTTCTTGCTGTTTCTTCTTCAACATCAAAACAAGCAATATCTTTCCCATGATTGCCATTAAAACGTAAATCAGTTGCTGGGTCATAATTACTATTCCATAAATTTTTGTAAGTATTTGCCCATAAGTTTTCATTTGTCTGGGATTTATATATGACATATGGATTGCCATGCCTATCTTGGAAGGCAACCATATAGTCTTCTTTATAGTATTTGTATAAACTTGGTATAATCGTTTCTAATCCAACTGTTCTTACTCTTTCTAATCCTTCCCCCGATGTATATTCGACATATTTCATTGGGTCGGTTTGAGCAATTACAATGTCGGAGGTTTCTCTGGCTTCTCCAAGTGCATAGATAGCAATCGATAAAGCCATTACAAAAACGAGCATTGCAAAACCTATTTTTAATGCGTCAACAGCATTTTCCATTCTTTTTTATCCTTTAACTAATTAGTGGATTATAGCTCTGTTGCTGTAACGGAGTCAATCAAACCTTCACTGTTATAGGTAACAGTTACATTATACATTTTTCCACTCTTGATGCCATTTCTTGCAGTATCGATTGCTGTTGCTTCATGTGCTCCATTAAATGTAACAATTCGGTTGTTGGTTCCAGGTGCAGCAGCTGGATCAGTTTTAATAACTGCTAAGTTGTGGTTTTTTACAACATTTGCTAATGTTCTAACATTGGTTCCTGTTACTCTATCTCCTATATAGTTCATGAAATCTGCATTGTAAGTATCAATCTTTTGTTTGTCTAATCCAGTATCCTCCATAGCGCTTTGTGCTTGACTGAAAATCATCATTCCCAATCCAATAATTAAAATTGATAGTAAGATTGCACCTGCAATAATAAGTGCTTTTGATGCGTTCTCCATAAAAAATTCCTCCTTATTTTTACTTTTGTTTTTATATATTAAAAAATATTAAAATCTATTGAACTTGTTCAAACATGAGATAACTTACTTGGTTAGTACTTTTGTGGTATTCTATGCTTGTACATGTGAAATTAGCAGCACTAAAATTCTTGACAAATTTTTCACTTCCTTGGTTGCTAATTGCTTCCATTAAGATAACATCATCACTTTCTAAAAATTTGATTTCGATTTTTATCGAGTTTTTATGATTATCTTGGTAAATATTCTTTTCATTTTTTTCTACTTTGTTTTTCTCATTGTAATAACTTGTCTTGTTAATAATCGAAATTAGATCGGTTCCTAATATGGTTTTATCATAATAGGTATTGTATTCTCGATTAATTTTAGTCGCATTCTCTATTTTCTTTTGGTTTTCCCAAAGGAAATAACAAGTACAAGTAAGTACAATCAGGAAAATCGCTAAAATAACAAAAATTGTTTTTTTCATTTGCACTTCCTATTTATTTGCTACACATAATTGTAATATATCCATCACAATTATTCAAGAGTCTTTACTAAGAAATTTATGGATATTTGGTAATTTTTACATAGTTTACTCTACCAGTAGACTTCGCATATCCCAACTCACATCGATATTGTCTTAAATCATATCCGACAAAATTTCCAAATTCGTCATTGACATCAACATACATATTACTTTCGGTTTTTAACATTTCTGAAAATTCGTCATTGATACGATATTCTAAATGGTCAATACGATTACCTGGAATTAAGAAATCGACTTGTACATAGAAACTATTATCGTCATAGTTTTGTCGTTCTAAAATGCCTCTGGACTCATTATTCTGTTTGGCTAGATTCGCAAGAGAAATAACATCGTGCATATTGCAAGTAACATCTTTTACCTCTACATTACCAGCATCGTCTACATAGGTAACTTGTCCTGTATACTTGGTAAAGTTGGTATTAAACATATCGACTTGTGTTTGTGCTCTTCTTTCTTCTGCTTCTGCTGTATACTGTCCCATGGTACTGAATAAATACACAAATGTACTTAAAATTAGTACACCAATTAAGATAGAACCTGCCATGATTAACGCTTTTGACGCATTTTCCACAATGAGCTCCTTTCTGCCATTTCTTAGTTTCTTTCAGTAAATACCATTTTGCGAATTCTTCCTGTTGGACTATATTCTGTATTGGTACAGTCAAAAATTTTTCTTTTGAAAAAAGTCATTTCGTCTTTGACTGCTTGGTAAGCGGCACGTCTTGCTGGAGTTGGAACTTTTCCAGCTGTATCACCTAGCCCATATTGGTTAATGAGTTGGTTTAACTCATTGGTTCTTAATGTAATAAAATAGTCAATCGACTTGCCATTTGCATATCTTATATTCATATAACTTTTAATGTTATCTTCCAGGTCATGGTAAGCATTCAGAATTTGAGTTGTATTGTAGGTGCCCGGTCTAAAATACTGGGCATCTACAATTTCTCTTTCTCGGATTAGCACAACTTCTACTTCAATTCTTTCATAACCTTGGTCTAAAGACTCTCTTCGGTTGTAGTCTGACATTTGATTGGCTGCTGATACGACTTCACTGCCATAAAGCCCGTTTCGAATAAACATTTCATAACGTTTATTAAATTCTAAGGCTTGTTCTTGTGCCTCAGAGTCTTGCTTGACTCCTTCTAAATCTGAAATATTTCGAAATACCATCATAGCAAGTCCTAAAATGAGGACAGATAATAGAATTCCTCCAGCCATCACTAAGGCTTTTGACGCATTCTCCATTTTTCTTCCTCCTTTACGTCGTTGTTGTCATTGCATTGAAGGAATCTGTCATTGAGGTTAAACCAATTACAACAAGTGGTATAATTAAGTAGCCAACGAACAAGACAACCATTGGTGCAAACCCAATGAGTTTACCAATTCTACCTTTTCTAGCAATGAGTCTTTCGTTGGACTCTTTTCTTTTTGCTTGGTAATAATCTCTTTCTGTATCTAACTCGTCGAAAGCGTCTGCAATCGGGATTTTCTCAACGGATGCTTGCAAACTTTCTACAATACGAATAAAGTCTTGGTAAGTTACTTCTTCTTTTAGTTTTTCTAATGCTTCCCATGGGCCACTTTCAAAATCGTTTACACATCGGCTGATTGGTTCACGAAAGATATTCGAATATCTTTCAAGCCATTCTAGGATAATTTCAACATTTACCCTCTCAATTTTCATAAGCATCAAAATAATAGTTTGGAACTGCATTACCTCGTCTTCCATTTCAATTTGTCGCATTTTTGCTTGGAATTTAAGCATCCACATTGGAGCCATATTACAAGCAATCGCAATTACCATTGAAATTAAAACTTCAAACCATTGAATATGCTCGGAGTTAATTTGTGCTAGTTTATCCAAAATACGTTCTGCTGCTTTGTCCTTTTCTTTTTCGGTACTTTTCATATAGTCTTTGTTGATTCTTCCTCTGGTCATATCTCGAATAATATCTTTTTTCTCAATAATTCCTTTTCCCTTATACGCATCCAAGTATTGGTTGTCTGACGCAGTTAAGTTCATTGCTTGCTTTAGGTTTCGCTCCGACATCTGCCCAACAATATTATAGTCGGTGGTTGGTTCAGTATAGACGTAATTAATGGATATTTTATGTAAGTAACTACACAAGAACAAGGCTGCAATAAATCCCACAATCGTCAGTGCAATGCGGTTGACATAGAGCCATTCTATCTTATCTTTAGATGCTGCATCTTTTAAGTCTTTTTGTAGTTTTTGATAATCTTTTGTTCCATTCCTTGGAATAAATAAATCGACAATTTTCTTTCCGAATTTATTGCGATATACTTTTTCTTGCCAAGGATTTTCCGTATTTTTGGTATTAATGGTCGTAGAACCATTATCTTTTAGTTTTCTCGTTAATATATAGCAGACGAAGGTTACAACCAAAATTAACACTTGGAATATCATACCTTTGCTACCATAATAGAAAGATTCCGTAAAAGAAAATTGACTGGTTGCCCAATTCTTAATTGGCTCTAAGAAGAGCATTGGTACTATCGCAATAACAGACAAACTCTGGAATACATAGTCTAGTTTATCTCTTTTCAAAATCTCTAATTGCATTTCTTGTGTAATATTGTTTAAGTTTTTTAGGTAAAGAGATGCTCCTTTATCTTTGCGATCTCCAAATTCTTTGGTGAGATAGGAAACTCCTGCAAATTCCTTTAAGTAACTATTTGGTGCTACATCATAATATTTTTCCAATTCACCTTCTGGGTCATCAGAAATAAGCACTTCATAAATCTTTTCTGCTTGTCTGGACATTTCTGGTGCATCATCATCTTGTGCAACTTGGTAAATTGCTTCTTCTACCATATTAAATTCGTGATAAGCATGACGAATTTCTGAGAAGAATTTAATTTGTTGTTTTAATAGATTATTATCAATTTTATCCACACGTCCATCAATAATGGTATCAATCATAAAGACCTCAAAAATCAATAAGATGGACATAAGCAATGTGTTTTGCTTGGTAATCATAATGATAATAATGGTAAGCGGAACAATAATTAAGAAGGTTCTTGTCAAAATTGATGCTGCTTGTTTTCTAGTTAAATACTCGTCATCAATATTGACAATTTCAAGTCTTCTTCTTAATTTGAATAAGTATCTTTTAATAAACGGGGTACGTAGATAGATAACATACAATTTTTGATACAAAACTTCTGTTGAAAAACTACTTTCTTTCGTACCTTCTCTTAGTTGTTTAATTTGCTTGTAATCCGACTTGTTTAGTTTTTTGCGGATGATGAGGTACGCTACCACAATAATCGCAAATAACCCGGCAACACCAAATAACAAGTATTTAATCATATCGTTATTCATGTTAGGTATCTACCCTCCTTCTTTTAGGCTTGTGCTGGTTGTATTTTTGGTTTTCTTCCACGTTTCTTTGGTGCATTCGTTGAACCATCTGGTTTTTCTTCATAACCAGTTACATATTCTTTTGGTTTCTTGATGCCCCAATTTCTTTCTAGGAATTCATCAAATTTTTCAATATCTGCATCATCCATGTTGTTTCTCATTTCACGAATGTTGTTTTCAGAAATTGGATTGGTTAGTACATAAACACCATCATGGTATTCTAGTATATTGACATATTTATATAACTCACGGTTGGTGGATTTTGAGAAATAGATGGTAGCATTGTCCATAAATTTTTCAATTTTGCCTTCCATGGTCTTTTCTTTTCGATAATCATAAGTGTATTCGTTTTTATCTTCGACTGGAATACACTCAGTAATTCTTTCAATATATCTTCGACCTCTAAAGTCTTTTACTAAGTGGATATCGAAGTTTAATACTTGAACTACTTGCTCTTCTGCTGTTTTTTCACTTTTGAACACACCTGCTCTAAGCATAGAGTTACGTAGTGCAGTTACTAAATCTGGGAATGTTTTAGCGTGGTGCGTAAATAAAGTAAATTTTGACGCTACCTGTGCAGATTGAATCATCCAAGACGCAACTGGGTCAGTAGCAACCTCTCCGATGATATTAACAGAACCATCTGTTTTTTTCTGAACGTCTAAGCAGGCTTGTCCAGAAATGGTTTCGGTTTCTCTCATGGATAGGATATTTCTGGTTGGATAGATTTTTCTTAAGTGCAACTCGAATGCAGTTTCTGTGATACGAAGATTCATCGTTTCATAGATGTTTTCAATCATAGCCATTAGCATAGTGGTCTTTCCGGCATCCTTGTTCTCCTGTTAGGGCTAAAATTCTTGCACCTTTTACAAGATATTTCAATAATTCAATGGCTTCTTCTTTTCCTTCAAATCTTACAATTTGTTCTAGGGTTGCTCTCTTAACATCGAACTTTCTTACGAAGAAAGCCCATGTTTCAGACATACTTGGTCTTACAACAACGACACGAGAACCATCTTTCATTTCATTGATTTTATAACCATTGGTGTCAGATAGCTGACCTGGGTTATTGTATTTATATATATTTTGACATACTCTTTTTAGTTCTGCTTCTGTTCCAAAGGATAAGAAGGCTAATCGGATGGATACACCATGGAAGAAAATCCAGATACTATCACAAGCACGTGGTACTTTGTTGTCCAATACTTGTGTTAGATAATCTCCATCGGTTTGTGCAACCTGGCTTAAAAATGACTCTGGCAAACCAGATACACCACCAGATACACCATCAATATTCATATCTCGGATTTCGTCAATCGCGCTATATCCTTTGTAGTGTTGGTAAATTCTTTGTACAACTACATTTAGTTTATCCGTAAAGGTTAATGCAAAATTTTCTTTTTCATAAATATCGCTAATTTCTTCTTCGGTAATAACATAAGAAGGTTTTGCATCTCCGTATACATATTTTAATTGGTCTAAGTTATATTTTTTGATTACTTCGTTTAATGCTTCATAACCAAATTCATTTTTATACATATAAATAATGATATCAAATTTATCTTGTGCGGTTAATAATGAAGGAACATCAAAAGGAATTGCTTTTGATACATTTAATTCATTGACACCATATTCTTTGTATAAAATATCATAAATTAACTCTTTGACATATTTCTTATCATTGACATCTCCATAAGTACAACCTTTTAATGCCTTTTTCAACTCATATTTTTTGTTCTTTCTTCTTTTCAATTCTTCTTCCGAAAGACCAATATCATAAAGGTTAATTTTTGTAATTTCATCCAATCTTTTCTTGACAAAGGCTGTCATTTTATCTAAGTTATAGGTTTTGTCGTCTACTTCGACAGCTTCTTCTACTTGTTCGTTTTTTCGTTTTTGGATAATCTTCATTACCAAAAGAGCACCAATGACTAAAACAACAAGTATCAAAAGAATATTCACTATGTTCATTTCCAAACTCCTTTCGGAAAAATTACATTCTCATTTGTAACTCCTGTAATTTATACACTACATCATTACACATTTTTTCAACATCTTTGACAAAGACAACATTTCTGTCTTCTTCATCACTTAATTTTCGGATACTCAAAAAGTAGTCTACTACCGTTCCTTCTTCTGCTGACTCAAAGAATAGTGTGCAATATGGAATGACATTTACTTCTTTTCTTTCTCGTAAATATTTACTTACATTTTTAATGTTATATTTTGAAAAGCGATCATATTTTCCAAGTGCAACCATAATATTTCTCTTGCGATAGAATTCGTCTGCTTCTCGCATATCTTTGAAATGATTGATTACGCCTAAATTTTGAATTAAGTTGTAGATTACCACATCTGAATTATCTAAAATTGCTCTTTTTGCATTTGGTTCTACTTGTTTATTCAAATCTACAATAACCATATCATAGCAACGGTTTGCTGTTTGCAATACATCTACATATTGGGTTGTCATTTGAAGATAATCGTTAAAATTATCTGTTTTGGGTGCAAATAGAACATCTAGTCTTTCTTTGAATACGACTTTGGTATAGTTACGTACAATGTCAGTTGAAGTACGGTTACTTGCAATAATTTTGAGTAATCCTTCAATTCCAGATTCAATTCCTGCTTGTTGTTGCGCGCTGTCGGTTACAATTTTCTTTGCTGTTGTTTCGGTACGATTTAAGTCCCAATAACAAGCCTCCAAAATATTTTCTTGAAAAGCAGTGGATACTAATAAAATACGATAATTGTGTTCAATTGCCATTTGTGTTGCAAATGCTACACAAGATAAAGTTTGTCCGGTTTCTCTTTTTCCATCACTTGTAAACGTAATAATTGCCATATTAAACTCCTTTTTCTAATTGTCTGAATACTCTTCTTAAGTTGTTTACTTCTTTTTCTCCAACTAGAGTTTCTGCAATATACATTAAACTTTCTTTATATTGGTTTGACAATTTCTTGAATTTAATTTTTGCGACTCTTTGGTTTTCATAAATCACATTTTGATCGCCTAGTTCGAGCGGGAAATAAATTCTTTCTTCATCCCATTGTACTTTGTATCCTAGGGCTAGGTAGTTAAAATAGTCATCTTCTTCCTCATAATTGTTTTTAGAAAAGTAGATTTTGGTTAGATTCATAGTTTCACGAATTCCACTTAAAATCTCCAAACCTTTTTTGATAGAATATAGGTCTAAAGAAGTGACAAAGTAATTATGGTCTGCCTCTCTCATGCCAAATGTTTCTAATACACGTACGCTATCAATGTCAATTAGCATATAATCATAATCAAAAACAGCGGATTGCGGCATTCCCAAGTAATCCTTGATAGACTCAAAATTATCGAACCCAACAGCAACTTCAATTCCCTCAAAATCAGTAACATATTCTTTGGTAGGATTGATAACTGGCACAATATATTTTGCTTTCTGGTTCGTTGTCGAATCAATGACCATTACTTTATTTCCTAATGCAACTAATATTCTAGCAATATATATAATAAAGTCTGTTTTATCATACGCTCCAACAAATCCTATTTTCTTCATTTCATTCCTCCGTCTGTCTAAGTTTAATAACCACCTAAGTCTTCTAAGTATTTTTGTCTTTCTTCTTTTGATTTTGTAATTTCTTCCGTTACACCTTTTACTAGGTTATCGCTTCCATTTTCTTGGCTATTAACAATTGCAGAAATTCCATTATCACGAATAACACCCCTTGTACTGTTGTTTCTTGTAAATAGTGCATTTTTTGCCTCAGTTGTAATGTTTGGATCTTGTTCCATTAAACGAATTACATCATTGTTTGGTAAGTATGTTGGTGTTGCTGCAGTTTGCATACCTGGTTCGGTATAACGGTTTACATAGAGATAAGAACCTTCGGTAATATAGGCTTCTACAATTGCATTGCTTAATGTTAAAATTTCTTCTTCTGTTAACTTAAGCCAAATGGAGTCTTGTGAGTCTACTCCTGCAATTTGTGGAATTTCCACCATTTTCTTAGCAACTACAATATAGTCTGCACCAGTTGGCATTCTTAAACGAATATCAATATAATCTTGGCTTGCTAATTGAGATGGTAATACAAGCATATTGTATTCTTGCAAACGTAAGTCATTTGCATATTGTCCTTCTGGAGTTGTTACCATATTCGCTGTTAAAATGGTACCTTTGGTTAAGTTAATACGAGCCGTGCTTCCTTCTGTAATGCCTGCTGGTGTAATTGCATCGGTCGGAATTGCTCTTGCATCACTTGTTACTGGTGTTAATAATTCTGTCGTAATAGGAGTACCAGATGCAATATCTTGTTTCAGTGCATAGGTAGCCTTCTGTGTTGCTTTCAAACTCTCCATTTCTTTTTTTGATTGCACCAATTGAAGTAATAAAAAACCTACTGCAATTGCTGCAATTAACAGCATCAATAAAAATCCTAATAAAAATGAGTTTTTTGCCTTTCTTTGCATTGGATTTGTAGCCATAATCTATCTTCCTCCTTAAATTTTGACATGATATTACTTTTTATTTAATTGTACAACAAAACACTAGGGAAAACAACAGAAATCTTCCTATGTAACAGAAAAATAACAGCATTGTAACAAAAATGTAACACTTTTTTCTTGCATGTAAAAAGAACGGAATTTAGTTTCCGTTCTTCTTCTACCTTCCCCTATAATTTCTCCCATTTTGCACTGTGTTATCAAATTGAATTCTTCCTGTAATCACACGAGGATTTCTCGCTTGACAAGAGTTTGCATTACTACTTGTAAGATTTACATTCATACCTGCCGTTTCTTCTGGGCAAGAACATATACGGCACAAACAATTTCTTACAAAACGTACCAAATAAGCAGTTAGAATTGCAAGTATGGTATAGATTATTGCAAACAATAAAAAATTTGAATCAAAAAAGGCATAAGTAACTACTAGATAAAATGCAAAAAAACTCATTCCGACCAATACTGGGGAGTCTAATACCTTTTCAAGTACAATGGCCAATAAAATCGTAGCAATGGGAAAAGCCAAAAATAGCAGTAAATTATTCATGCTTCTCTCCCTTCCTTTGCTAATATCTTATGCACTTTTTTTCTTTTTGGTTACTCTCTAATCATAATTTACCTGTACGAGAAATAGTCCTTGTGCTGGCAAAGTTTTCCCTGCTCTTTCTCGGTTTCCTTCTGCAATAATATCTTTTACTCCTTCTGGGGCAATTTTGCCAAGTCCAACCTCTACCAAAGTTCCACTAATAATACGCACCATATTATATAAAAATCCATTTCCGGTTACTGTAATTTTAATGAGATTTCCCTCTTTCGAAACAGTTAGATTGTAAATAGTTCGTACACTGCTTTTGCTACTCGTGCCACTTGCCTTAAATGCTTTGAAGTCATGCTCTCCCACAAAGTATTTCGTCGCTTTTTGCATTTTTTCCACATCTAATTCTAGTGGAAATTGATAGGTAAATCCTCTTCCAATCGCTGTTCCATATTTTCCATTGTAGATATGATAGCAATACGTTTTTTTCTTGCAATGATAACGGCTATGAAATTCGAGTGGTACTTCTTCTGCGGATAAAATACGGATGGATTTTTTTAATTGCGAATTAAGTGCAAGTGGGATTTTTTCTAATTTCATTGAATTTTCCATTTGAAAATTTGCCACTTGACCAAGTGCATGAACACCTGCGTCAGTTCTTCCAGAAGCATATAGATCTACTGTTTCTCCGGTTACGATTTCAATTGCCCTTTCAATTTCTCCTTGAATATTTAAACGGTTGGGCTGCTTTTGCCAACCATTAAAGTCTTTTCCATCATATTCAATCGTTAGTTTAATATTTCTCATAATATTTCCTTTCTTAGCACAAGATAGACCATATTACTATGGTCTATCCTTTGTTTCTTCTGGTTTATCTTCTTTTTCCTTGTCGCTCTCATTTTCTGCTTTTTGCTGTTTCTGATGTTTTTTCTGAATTTTATTGCGAAGAGAGCGTACATGGTGTGTTTCTTGCGTATCCAAACGATTTGTTACGATGCTCTTAATTAAAATCTTTTTCAAAGCATCTTCGGTTACATCCGCTATCAAAGTTCCATCTTTGGCAACTGAGATTTTTCCTGTTTCTTCTGATACGACTACAGCAATAGCATCCGACTCTTTTGAAATTCCAATCGCCGCTCTATGTCTAGTTCCTAATTCTTTGGCAATATCTTTATCACTGGCAAGTGGCAAAATGCAAGCCGCTGCTTGAATTTTGTTATTGGATATAATAACAGCACCATCGTGAAGAGGTGTATTCGGAACAAAGATATTGACTAATAATTGGGGGGAAATTTCTGCATCCATTTCCAAGCCTGTTTCCACAATATCTGCTAATTTAATATCTCGTTCAATGACGATTAACCCACCTGTCTTTAATTTTGCAAGTTCCGTTGTTGCAATAATAATTTTGTAGATTGCTTCTTTCGTTTTGGTAGCTAGATCCTTTTCCATTCCAAAATACTTAGTTAATTTATTGGTTCCTAATTGTTCTAACCCTCTTCTCAATTCTGGTTGGAAAATAACAATAATCACAATCACCCCATAGGTCATAAGAGAAGTCAATAAAAAGTTCAAAATTCGTAAATTTAGGATTGCACTAACCGCAGTTATGACAATCAAGAGAATAATCCCTTTTACTAATTGCCATACTCGTGTATTTTTTGTCGTTTTAATAAATTGGTAGGCTAAAAATAGCACAATAGATAGGTCAAGTAGTAATGTAATTAGTTTGACTGGATATAAATATAAATCATTGATATAACCAATAATGTTTTCTTGATAAAATGCTTCTAAACTTATCTTTAGATTATCAAACATGTTCTCTCCTATTCTCTAATAAATAATATAAAAAATTAAGGTTGCTGCAACAGCAAGTACCATCATTACTGCTAAAACTGCTGCCATAATTTTTACTGCAATTTGTCCTGCACGGTATTGATTTTTATGTTGTTTTGGCTCTTTTTGTTTCTTTTCCATTTTTATCGCCTCCTAGTTTCAACATTATTATCGTACCATATTTCTACTTGTTTTTCAATCTATTTTTCGTGAAAAATTGCTTTGTTACTTTTTCCCATAAAAAAGCAGTCAAAGAGATGTTTTTCTCCTTGACCGAATTCAATAATTGCGCAACTTTCATTGTGGTTCCTAATGTTTCTTTTATTATCCTACTTTACTACCAAATGGTGCAAGAGAAAGTTTAGCGATTTTGAAAAACTGTTTTCCAAATGGAATTCCAATTATCGTAATGCACCAAATGCAACCAGTTATAACATTTCCGATTGCCATGGGAATTCCAAAGAAAATCGTCCATATGATATTAACCAAAAAAGAGACTGTTCCTGTACCATATTCTACTTCTTTTCCAAAAGGCCAAAATGCTAAACTCGCAAACTTAAAACATTGCTTTCCATAAGGAATCCCCACAATGGTAATACACCACAAAGTGCCAGAAATGCACCAAGATAGTCCACTAAAGAATCCACCAAATATAAACCATAAAATATTTCCAAGCAATCTCATGTCTTATCCCTCTCTACTTCTGATATTTTTCTTGTACTTTTTGAGGCAATTCGTTATATTGTACTTCTTCCCAAGCATGAACACCGAGTGTTCGTACTTCTAATTTAATATATGCCCCTTGTTTTAGTTCTCGACTTGCCTTAAAAGTCTGTTTCTTTTTTCTTCCGTTCTCATTATATGCGTCTAGTGTATATTGATATTTCATATTATCGGTAGCAGAAAGCATTTCTAATTTGCTATTATCAATTTGGCTGTAATAAACAGTTTCATGATTTTCTAAGAAATATATTGTAATTGCTCCTGCTATGATTAGAATTGCAATTGAGATAATAAATGGAATTTTTTCTTTCCAACCTTCCATGCTTCTTCCTCCTTTTAGAGAGATTTTATCATGGAGACTTGACTTGTTACCATCGATTTAGATTACACCTGCTTACATTTTTGTAAGGAAAAAGCAATCTAGTCTCTAGATTGCTTTTAGATTGTCATTAATTTGATTTAATTGTCCTTCAATACAAGATAACCTCCATTCAAAAACTTGGTTTGTCATATCATTAATCTCATGGAATTCTTGCATTTTTTCTATCTTTCTTAGAATCGTTTTCAAGTCCTTTTCTTGTCTTTTTAAGGAATTGAGTATTTCGTTTGTTTCTTCGTTTTTTCGTGCTATTTCGTTCTTTTCAAACATCATACCACCTCTTTCGTACGAATTGAAGTATATCACATTCGAAAGCGAAACGCAATTCTTTTTGACAATTTCTTTTATTTTTTGACAAATTTTATTCTTCGACCGGTGCTGGTGGATTGATTTCGTCTGTTTTCTCAATACGGAAATCATAAGCATTGGAGATATCTTCTAGAATTTGAGCATCCATTACACCGGTTCCGCCATTTGGAACATCACTTGCAATTTTTCCTTTGAACTCTTTCATAATACCACCGTTTTTATCTAATACGGTTAGTTTTACAGCAAAGGCTTCCATATCTGCTCCTGTGTTGTTCTTAACAACAGCATGGATACGCGAAATACCGCCATTTTCTCTTAAGGTAATATCCGTTAATTGTAATCCTTCAACAGATTTTGTTTTCTTTAATTGCTCACTGGTATTTACTTTGGTTCCGTCTTCCGCTACGATAACAAACTCTCCAACTGTATCGGTTCCTTTTTTAATTCCTGGTTTTAGGGCAAAACTTAATCCCCAAATTAGTGCTACAATCGCCACAGTAACTGCTACTGCAATCAATAATTTCTTTTTATCTACGTTTTTCATTTGCATTCCTCCCAATTTTTCTTACGATTATTTTATACTAAACTTTTTTTCTTTTCAAGCCCAAACTTAATTTTCTTTTTCAACAATTTGAATATGTACATCTTTTAATTGCTCTTCTGTTACTCTACTTGGTGCTCGCATCAGTAAATCTCTTGCTTTTTTATTTTTTGGAAAAGCGATTACTTCACGAATATTATCTGAATGGCTAATCAGCATTACCATACGGTCAATACCAGGCGCTGCTCCTGCATGAGGTGGTGTTCCATATTGGAACGCATTGTATAGTGCACCAAATCTTTGCTTAATATCTTCCTCTTGGTAGCCAGCAATTTCAAATGCTTTTACCATAATTTCTGGGTCGTGGTTACGAACAGCACCAGATGCCATTTCATACCCATTGCAAACCAAGTCATATTGATACGCTAAAATATCTAATGGATCTTTGGTTTCTAATGCTTCCATTCCACCTTGTGGCATTGAAAATGGATTGTGATTAAAATCAATGGTTCCTTCATCACTTAGTTCATACATTGGAAAATCTACAATAAAGCAGAAACGATATACATCTTTTTCGAGTAAATCTAATCTTTTTCCTAATTCGATACGAACCAATCCTGCCATTTTCTGTACAGTTCTTTTCTCGTCTGCTAGTAAGAATATAGCATCTTTTGGTTGTAGGTTCATTGTTTGTTTCATTTCTTCCGTTATGAACTTGGAAATACCACCTGTTAGACCGCCATCTTCTTCTACTTTTGCCCACGCTAAACCTTTTGCTCCCGCTTCTTCTTTGGCAAAATCCGTCATGCTATCAAAGAATTTTCTACCTTGTTCTGCTCCATTTGGAACCACAATTCCTTTGACAGTTTTTCCTTGGAAGGCTTGGAATTCGCTTGCTTCAAATGCTTTTGTAAAGTCTTGAATGATGAGTGGATTTCGTAAATCTGGTTTATCAATTCCATACTTTTCCATCGCTTCTTCATATGGAATACGAATAAATGGTGCTTGGTCTACTTTCCAATCGGTATGCTCTTCAAATACTTTTGGAATGACTGTTTCAATCACGCCAAAAACATCTTCTTGAGTCGCAAAACTCATTTCAAAATCTAATTGGTAAAATTCACCTGGTGCACGGTCCGCACGTGGATCTTCATCACGAAAACATGGTGCAATTTGATAATATTTATTAAATCCAGATACCATGAGTAATTGCTTGAATTGCTGTGGTGCTTGTGGCAAAGCATAAAATTCGCCTGCATGAATACGACTTGGCACCAAGTAATCTCTTGCTCCTTCTGGCGAAGAATTGGCTAGAATTGGAGTTTGGATTTCCGTAAAATCTAATTCGTCCATGTATTTACGAATGGATTTTAGGATTTTAGAACGAAGTAAGATGTTTTTATGAATTCCTTCATTTCTTAAATCCAAATAACGATATTCCAAACGCAAATCTTCTCTTACATTTTGTGCATTTTCATTGTTTACTTCAAATGGAAGTACATTTTTACATTTTCCAAGCACTTCTATTTTTTTTGCTACCACTTCAATTTCCCCAGTTGCTAAATTAGGATTTTTGCTTTCCCTTTCTACAACGGTTCCTTCTACATGGATAACGGTTTCGGTAACCAATTCATCTGCTTGTTTGACTAGATTTTCGTCTTTGCACACAATTTGGGTAATTCCAAATTCATCACGCAAATCTAAAAATTTCATAGCACCTAAATTACGGATTTTTTGGACCCAGCCTGCTAGTTCTACTTTTTGTCCAATATTGCTTTTGTTTAATTCTCCTAAATTATGGTTTCGATACATATTTCTCATCCTTTTTCTTGTAAATCTTGTTCTATTATATTGTTTTTTTTCGGAAATAGCAAGGTTCTATTGCTTGTTCTTTGCAAGTTTTTGTCGAACCGCTTCATAAACGACAATTCCAGCCGCAACCGATGCGTTCAAACTTTCTGTTTTTCCGAGCATCGGAATTTTAATTTTCTGGTCTGCTAAGTCTTGCACCTCTTTGGATACGCCATTTGCTTCATTTCCAATCACAAGCACTTTTTTCTGGTAAGAAACCTCATAAATGGATTTTGCATCTTCTAGGCTAGTCGCTAGCACTTGGTAATGATGCTTTTGCATTTCTTTTAAGGTACTTGCAAAGTCTTTGGTTTGAATAAAATTCATACGAAAGATGGCTCCCATTGTAGAACGAACTACTTTTGGGTTATATGGATCTGCCGTTTGTGGGGATAAAATGAGTTCTCGTATTCCTGCACTATCTGCCGTTCGGATAATGGTTCCCAAATTTCCTGGGTCTTGGATCCCATCTAAAGCAAGATACAATTCGTCTGTATAGGACGGTGTGGCTTGTTTTTCTTCTCTTTGTGCAACCACTGCTAAAATGCCTTGTGGCGAGGTTACTTCCGAAATGCTTTTGAAAATTGGCTCTGTTACATAAACACAGTCTTGTTTGGCAATTTTATAGATAAATTTCTGGTCGATACTTCCATCTTTAACACAGTCCTCACAAATGAAAATCTTTTGAATTTCCGCCTCTTCCTGAAGTGCCTCATCTACCATTTTCATTCCTTCGACTAAAAACACATGACTTTCATCACGATATTTTTTCTCTTTTAATTTACGCACTTGCTTGATGGTTTCATTTTCTTTACTGGTAATGACATTCATTTATGCGTTTCCTTTCTTTCCGAATTCCTTGCAAAAAGCCTTGCAATTCTTTCGCCATTTCTTGTTCTGTTTTGGCTTGTAGTTTCAAGGTAATATATGGCTCTTTTCCTGGCGAAAAACGGATACGATTTTGATAATTTTGAATGAGCGTATCTACAATTTCCATGTTAAATTTTTTTGCATCAAAATAGAAGATTGCATTTCCGCTTCTCTGGGATATTTTTATCACATTTGCTGCGATACAGCCATTTTTGATACGTGCTACTTCCATTAGATTTTCGACTTCTTTCGGCATCGTTCCATAACGGTCAATGAGTTCATCCATAATATTTTGTAAATCCTCTTCAGTTCGGCAAAGTGCAATATCTTGGTATACCTCAATTTTTTGACTACTATTTTCAATATATTCGTCTGGGATATAACTAGAAATTGGAATATCTAATTGAATTTCTTGCTCTTCTTGAATTTCGACGCCTTGCATTTCTTTGACCACTTCGTCTAGCAATTTGCAATACGTTTCATAGCCAACTTGTTCTAAATGACCATGTTGAATTTCACCCAGCAAACTACCCGCTCCTCGAATTTCTAAATCGCGCATTGCAATTTTAAAACCAGAACCAAATTCCGTAAATTCACGAATGGCTTTTAATCTCTTGTCTGCTTCTTCTGATAATAGTTTGTCACGTTTGTAAGTAATGTATGCGTAGGCTTGTTTGTCTTTTCTTCCCACTCTTCCACGAATTTGGTAAAGTTGCGCTAAGCCCAGTCGGTCTGCATCTTCTACAATAATGGTGTTAGCATTTGGAATATCAATTCCAGACTCTAAAATGGTCGTACAAACTAATACATTGATATCCCCTCGAATAAATTGTAACATCATTTCTTCTAACTCACGTCCAGACATTTTTCCGTGAGCAAATGCTACTTTCGCTTCTGGCACTAGTTCTTGAATTCGTTCTGCTTTTCTTTCGATTGTTTCCACTTTATTATATAAGTAGAAAACTTGCCCTTCTCGCTCGAGTTCCTTGGTAATGGCTTCTCGTACAATTTCCTCGTCATATTCTAAGACATAGGTTTGTACTGGTTTACGGTTTTGTGGTGGCTCATAAATAACGGACATATCTCTCACGCCAACCACAGACATATGTAAGGTTCTTGGAATTGGTGTTGCCGTCATGGTTAAGACATCAATATTGGTCTTTAATTTCTTTATCTTTTCTTTATCTTTTACCCCAAAACGGTGCTCTTCATCAATAATGAGCAAGCCTAAGTCCTTGAAGGTCACATCTTCACTTAAAATTCGATGGGTTCCAATGACAATATCTAATTCGCCTAATTTTAATTTGCGGATGACTTCTTCTTGTTCTTTTTTCGTCTTAAAACGGTTCAAAAAATCAATGTTAATTGGATAGTCCTGCATTCTCGCTCTAAAACTTTCATATTGCTGGTTTGCCAGTACCGTGGTTGGAACTAAATACGCTACTTGCTTTTGGTCAACCACAGCCTTGAAAGCTGCACGGATGGCAACTTCAGTTTTACCAAAGCCAACATCTCCACAAAGCAAACGGTCCATTGGTTTTGGCTGTTCCATATCTTTTTTGGTTTCTTCAATACAACGAAGTTGGTCTTCGGTTTCGATATATTCAAAATTATCTTCAAATTGCTTTTGCCATGGAGTATCCGCTGAAAAAGCAAATCCTTTTACCTTTTGGCGTTTTGCATATAGTTCAATGAGGTCTTTGGCTACTTCTTGTAAGTTTTTCTTTACTTTGGTTTTGGTATTTTCCCACTCTTTGCTACCAAGACGATTTACTCTAGGAGCTCCATCGCCTCCGCCAATGTATTTACGAATACTATCCAAAGACTCTGTTGGAATGTATAGCATATCGTCATTTTTGTAACGGATTTTGATATAGTCCTTGGTAATCTTATCCGTTGTAATGGTATGAATTCCAGCAAAAATCCCAATTCCATGTGTTTTATGAACAATATAGTCTCCTACTTTCAAATCAGCAAAAACAACTTTTTCGCCAGACTTGAAAGCAGAACTTACTTTTTTTCGTTTCTTTTGGTCAGTAAAAATTTCTCCTAAGGAAACGCAAACTAGTTTTTCGTCATAGTCTTCAAAGCCACTAGATAGTCCACCCTCTGTTAAGGTTACGACTCCTGCTTTCAGACCTTTGACCATATCTTTTTGGTAGTAATAGGCAATCTCATTTTCTTGGAATAATGTCGCTATTTTCTTACAAGCGTTTTCTTTGCCACCCAATACCAAAACCTTTTTCTTGGCTGTAATTGCCTCTTTTAAGTCTTGGAGTAAAATGTCAATTTCTTTTTTGAAAAAGGTAATTTCTCTCTCTTTGCTTTCAAATCTTCGGTTGGTTCTCGGCATTTTCATCACAAGTTCTTGGTTTTCGAGATACATACAAACGCGCGTATCTTCAAAAATATTTTGCTCAAAGGTAGCCAAGTTTTCAATCGCTTCTGGTACAAACTTTCCTTTTTCTACTAGATTTTCCATCAAATTTTTGTTTTCAGTTTGGATATTTTGTGCCCTTTGTGTCATTTTATCTGCTTCATCGAAAACGATGTCCCAGTTTTGGTCTAAATAGTCTAGCAGGGTTTCTCTTTTTTCATAAAAACAATTAAAATATTTATCTACTTTGCTTAAATATTTTCCACTTTGAATGAGTTCAATATCCTCGTCGTTATCCACATATTTTTCACGAACACGGCTTATTACGGCTTGGACAGAGTCTGGAATTAGATACTCATAGGACGGATAAATGGTAATTTTATCTAGCATTTGCGTAGACCTTTGGGACGCAATTTGGAAAGTTCGGATGGAGTCTACCTCATCTCCCCAGAACTCAATACGTACACCACTGTTTTCGTCTGTTGCAATATCTACAATTCCACCACGAACACTAAACTCGCCTCTGGTTTCCACCAAATCTGCACGGGTATATCCCATTTGGACAAGGTTTTCTTTTAATTCCTCTAATTTTTTTCTGGTTCCAACTTTGAAAGATAATTGGTTTTGGTAAAGTACCTCTTTGCTAATCATTTCTTGCATAATGGCTTCTATGGTGGTTACTAAGATTTTAACTTTTCCGTCTTGCATTTTGTTCAAGACTTCCATCCTTTCAAAAGCACCATCAATATTTTCTGCTACATAATCATAGGCTACCATTTCTTTTTTCGGAAAGAAATATACCCCAGATTGAAGTACCTGCAAGTCTTGTAAGATTTTTCGTGCTTGCATCTCGTTATACGTTACGAGGCAAATTGGTCTGTTGATTTTTTCTTTACAAGTAGCCACCAGTACACTTTTGCCCACGTTAGTAAGACCCGATACAAGTATCGGGCTGGTTTTGGCTTCCATTTCTTGGATACATTCGTTCCATTTTTTTGCGTTTGCACATTCTTCTAAAAGCAAATTCATGTTATTTCTCCTTTATTTGCTTTTGATTACGCCAAAAAGTAGAATGTGTACCATTCTACTTTTTGTTTCTACATATCTTCGTCTTCTTTTTCATTGCAATGTTCATGACAACCAGAGCACTCCCCACCGCAACCTTCTTCTCCACTGAAGTCTAATTCAATGAGATTATGGCATTCTGGGCATTCAATATCTTTCTTGTTTTCTAAGTCAATATCTGCTACAAATTCATGATTGCAATATGGACATACAATTTCAAAATCAAAACCTTCTGGATTCTCTTCCTCATAGATATCTTGCTCAATTCCATCTACGATTGTAGATAATCTTTCGAGTTTTTTTTCCATTTCTTTTTGGCTATGTTCTACTTTGTCTAGTCTGGTGTCTGCCAAATCTGTTACACGGTCAATAACATCAACAAAAAGTAGGGATAATTCTGCCATTTTTCCTTTGACAAACTCCAACTCTTTTTTGTCTTGCAACTTTCCCTCAATCTCTTTGATTATTTTTCGGTACTCTTTATTCAA